>DAIOEN010000172.1:0-15036 GCA_036746235.1 Vulcanimicrobiota bacterium
GTCTCCCTGCTGTTCTTCATCATAGCAGGATTAAATCTCATAGGAGACGGAGCCATTCTGTGATGCAGACTTGCTTTTTCTCCAAGATAAGCACCAAACTGTTCCGGCACGGCATTAAATTCTACAACAATACTGCTTTTACCCTGAAGCTCCTGAAGTGCACCGGAAGTAGCTAACCTTATTTCGACAAAGTGTGCAAATATATCTGAAAGTGATAAAAAATACAATTTATCCATTTTATTTATGACTTTTATAAGTTATCCTTTCTGAAGATTTATATAAATCGTGACGCGTAACGCGTGACGTGTGGTTCGTAATGGGTGATATATGATGGGCGTTTATTCAAACGCCCCTACCAGTCACTCTTCACTCTTTACTCTTCACGATTCTCATATAAACTATATATTATTCCTTCTTAAACTCTGAAACTATTCTTTCTTTCAGTTTTGTATTTCTTCTGGAAACCTTATCATTATTTATCGCTATATGAAGAGCCCTGTGAGTTCCTACCAGTACAACCTTTTTTTCTGCTCTTGTCACGGCAGTATAGAGTAAATTTCTCTGAAGCATAATATAATGCTGTACAGACACAGGTATTACGACAGCAGGATACTCGCTACCCTGACTTTTATGAATGGTACATGCATAGGCCAGTGTAAGGTCGTTCAGTTCTTCAAATTCATAATCCACCACTATATCATCATCACCCAGAAGTCTTATCCATAAGAGCTTATCTTCCAGATCTATTTCATCAATCAGGCCCAGGTCACCGTTAAAAACCTGTTTTTTATAATTATTTACTATCTGCATTACCTTGTCGCCTTCTCTGAATATATTGTTACCTGATTTAATTTCTTTTTTATCCCTCTGCGGCGGATTCAAAACCTTCTGCAATTCTGCATTCAGATTTGTTACACCAATAGGTCCTCTGTGCATGGGGCTCAATACCTGAACATTCTTTAAAGGATTTCCATATTCAAGTCTGAGTTCATTATTACAGAGTGATATTATCTGTTTTGCTATTTCTTCAGGTTCCTCGACAGATAAAAAGGCAAAGTCTTCCCTGTCTTTCAAGAGTGGGAATTCACCGTTGTTAATACGGTGGGAATTAACTATAATATAACTCTGTTCTGCCTGACGAAATATTGTTTTAAGACATATAGTATTGATGAGTTTACTGTCAATCAGATCAAATAATATATTACCTGGCCCTACGGATGGCAATTGGTCTACATCCCCTACAAGTATAAGCCTCGTATTATGAGACATTCCTTTTAAAAGATAATAAAAAAGATATATATCCAGCATAGATGCTTCATCGACAATAACAAGCTCCTTTTTCAGCGGTTCTTCTTCATTGTGGAGAAAGGTATTCTCACCGGGAATATAGCCGAGAAGTCGATGAACTGTCATGGCATCCCTTCCCGTTGTCTCAGCAAGTCTTTTTGCTGCTCTTCCTGTAGGTGCGGCAAGGGAGAAAGATAATCCCAGTTTTTCTGCCCTGAGTATAATAGTTTGTAATATTGTAGTCTTTCCCGTGCCGGGTCCTCCTGTAATAATCAGCATACCTTCGGAAAAAGCCTCAAAAAGCGCTTCCTTCTGGCTATCGGAAAGGTCTATGTCTATAAGTTGCTGAATTGAAAGAATCTCCTCTTTTGACGGCCCATCTAAAGGAGGAATTTCTCTGAAATGTTTTAACCTTTTAGCTATATTACATTCCAGCGTATAAAGACCCTTTAAAAATACCAGACGTCCTTCTTCAACTATTATTTTCTCTTTTCGTTCCATTTCCAGAAGTATTTTCTCGACAGGTATATTTGAAATACAGAGATCCCTTGCTGTTACTTCTATAAGGTTATCCATTTCCAGAAAGATGTGTCCGTTATTGGTAGCTTCCTGCAGTTTATAGGTAATACAGGCAGCTATACGATAGGGAGAATCTTCGGGGAGTCCCATTTTCCTGGCTATTTTATCGGCAATCTTAAAACCTATTCCCCATATATCTTCTGCAAGTTGATAGGGATTGGACTTTAATATGTCTATACAGGACATTCCATAGGTTTTATAAATCTTCACAGATGTATTGGGTGGTATATCAAAACCTGAGAGATAAGTCATTATATTCTTTATCTCTCTCTGTTCAGAAAATGAAGCAATTATTTTCTTTATATTCTTTATTCCCTTTATTTCTCTCAATCGTTCCGGATTTTCTTCTATTACATCAAAAACAGATGTACCGAAATGATCTACTAGTTTCTTTGCAGTTGCAGGGCCTATGCCTTTTATAAAACTGGAAAGATACTGTTCTATACCATGTTTACCTGTAGGGAGTATTTCTTCATAGGAAGAAACAGAAAACTGTTTTCCATAGGTTTTATGAACCACCCAGTCTCCCTGAAATTTACAGGTTCTGCCTGTACTGATTGAAGGGAATGTACCTACAACAGTTATCAATTTCTTATCATCGCTTTTATTTTGTTCAATACGGGCAACAGTATAATAACTGGCTTCGTTTCGAAAAATAATATTCTGTACTGTACCTTCAAGAGTAATCATTAAAAATCAGACCATTTTGCTTTCTCAAATATTTCCTCTCCGGTAATTTTTTTCAATTCCGAAGGTGCATATATACGGGAGCATGAGAGAAGAAATTTTTCTTCTTCCGAGAGATTTTTTAATTCCAGAGGAGGGAGATCAAAATTTACTTCACACATATTTCCTTCCGTAACAGAAATAGTTCCGAATTCATTATAGAACATGGCTTCTCCTTTAATTACAGTAAGAGCAGAAGAAAATCCTTTACCTTCTTCACCTGTTACCTCAAGGAGAAACTCGGCTTCTCCTGTAGAGACACCGGCAGTATCTGTTTTCAACTCTCCTATCTTACATATACCTTCATTTACTATACTGCACAGAACTTTCCCTTTTACCAGAAATACCTTCAATGCATTTTCCGCCCCATCTTTAATAAATTCCACATGGCTGAATGGAGCAACTTTAATAACACTCTTATTATTGAAGATTATTTCAACCATGCCTTCCATAGTTTCAATAGAATTTTCCGGAGAAAGGGTCATACCTTTTTCTATCTTACTTTTATATGGCAGTAATTCTGCGAAGCCTGTCACTTTTCTGATTATTAAATTAAATTTAATTATCCTTTCTACTAAAGGAGGAAAAACATGTCTGTATAAAAGAACTACTTCATCACCGACCTTAATTTTATCTCCGTCCATAAGCGGCCTTGAAGATATGACCTGTACACCGTTAAGAAAGGTTTTATTTTCTTTTTTCTCATTCAAAAGGTAAAATTTATTTTGTTTCTTTTCCAGTCTTGCATGGAGGCGTGAAATGCTCTTATCCTGTGTAGAAAGTTCTATTTCTTTGACATCTATAGTTTTTTTTGATTTCCTTCCTATAAGATTAATCTTCTTATTCAGATGAAAGACCTTACCTTTATCAAATCCTTCTATAACCTGCAAAGAAGGGCTTTTAATCAAATCAGGATTACCATAGAAATTATATTCCATAAGAGTATTTCCTATTTTTATCATGTCTCCCGGCTCAAGACCTTTTTTTACTACAGACATATCATTTACGATTAAATTTTCCGTTTCATTTTCAAGGTTTATACAGAGCCACCCTTCTTCACAGGCAAGACTTGCGGCATAATCTGACAGAGAAGAGTCAGAAAGTTCTATATCCTTTCTTTCAGAGCCTTTCCTTCCTATAACAATTTTATTTTCCACTATATCGTTTATAACAAATTCATTTCCCATGTCAGGTCCGTCTGTAACATTAAAAGAATGAGCAGCTTTATGTCTTTTTATTACTGTTTTTTCGTCTTCATCATCTTCATCATCTTCATTATCTTCTTCAGATTCTTCACTGTAATTTTCCTCTGATGGAGAAATTTCTTCTCTTTTATCTTTCTCATCTTCTATAATATCTGTTCCATCATACTTATCATCTTCTTCCCCGGAGTCAGATGAAGTTTTCCTGTATTTATTTATAAACATCATCCTTACTTTACCTATTTGAATAATGTCCCCTTCCTGGAGGAGTCGAAAATTTTCGCTCGAAGTCTCTATTTTATTTACAATAGTAGGTGTTACAGCAGATTTACTGTGAAGTATGGCAAAGGTTTTATCTTTTCCTATCCATTTAAGTGTGGCCTGATCAACGGATACAGAAGAAGAATCAAGCAAAATCCATCCTTTTCTTTCCTGTGCCGTAAGTTTTCCTATGGATATGAGAAATCTATCCAGTTCAATCTCTTTTCCTTCTTCAAGGCCTGATATAATTTTAAGCACATATCCAGTTTTGTATTTCGTTATATCTATTTCCTCTTCATAATCTTCTTCTTCTGAGAGAGAAAGTTCTTCTTTTTCCGGCTCAGGAAAAGGATGTATTTCTTCTTTATAACGGACTGTTTTATAATTCATCGTAACAGGTTGCATCTCTTCTTTATAATTAGCTGTTTTATAATCCAGAGGCTTCTTTTTTCTATAAATCATAGAGTTATGTCCTATAATAATCTCACTGCCTTCTTTCAGGCACGCAGGTTTCCCTATTACTGTTCCGTCTACAATAGTCGGATTTTTTGTACCTGCTACAAAATCAATTATATGAATCTGTCTGTCATTATCCCATGAAAGTCTTGCCTGCAATGTTGCAATTGTATCCTGACTGTCTTTTATAAGTACAGAGTCTATTCTTTTATCTTCCGGTAATTCTCTTCCAATCTCAACAGGGTCATAGCCCAGTTGAATAATCTTACCTTTTTCCTCTCCTTCTATTATAACAAGTTCATATATTACATCCTCTTTTTGCTGCACTTTTTCTTTTTCATGTTCCGCACCTGTCAGGACAGAAAATATTTTTGAAAAAAAGCCATCACCTGCCGGCATTTATTTCACCTCTTCAGATATTAAGAAACAAGTAATAAATCATTATAGAAATTCAATATACAATAAAAAAATCCTCTTTTGGAAGAGTGAAAAGTGAAGGGTGAAGGGTGCGCAGGGGCGAACAGTGTTCGCCAGGTAACGGTAAATACGCATCACACATTACGCATCACGAATAAAATCACTCATTTTTTTCCTGCAATATCTTTAAAATATCATTTTTCTTACTCAGCACCTGAGCATTTTCTCCGTTTATTTTCAGGGATCTGTTATAATACTGAAGGGCTTCTTCATATTTTTCCTGTTTATATAATACATCTCCTGCAGTGTAAAGTAATTCGCTATCATCAGGTTTTATGGTGAGGGCTTTATTTAAATATTCTAAAGCTTCTTCATATCTGTTTTCTTCACTGAGAATAAATCCTTTATTTCCCAGGGCATTTATATCAGAAGGCTCGATAGATAAAATCCTGTCGAAATATTTAAGGGCTTCTTTATAACGTCCCTGAATCAACAAAAGAACTGCTTTACTCCTTAAAGCATCTATATCGTTATCGGAAAAAATTTCCACCATCGTGTCATAACATTTCATAGCTTCATCATATCTGTAAAGTCCTTCAAGACATGCACCTCTGCCTGTAAGAGCAGTCCTGTTTTCAGGACTGAGTTTCAGGACTTTATCGAAACACAGGAGAGATTCTTCAAATTTCTTTTCTTCTCCTAAAATTGTACCTTTCATATTCCATGCATCAATATCTTTCTCATCAAACTGCAGAGTTTTATTGAAATATTTCAGTGCATCCTGATAATCTTTTTTTTCATATAAGATCTTACCTTTATTATAATAAGCAGAAGAAAATACAGGATCAAGTTCTATTACCCTGTCGAAACATGCTATTGCATCATCATATTTTTTTATAAGCATCAAACATAATCCTTTATCATACATGCTTTCAACATATTTATTATCAACAGAAAGAGAAGTGTCATAACATTTAATTGCTTCATCATATTTTTTCAGCATCTGAAGGCAATCTCCCCTGCCATGCCATGCACTGGCAAAACTCTGATCTATATTCAATGCTTCATCATAACATGCTATTGCTTTTTCATAATCTCCATCGCTGTAAAGTCTTAATGCTTTACTGTATAATCTTTCGGATTTTATAAGGGAATTATAGTAATTTACCACTCCTATTATTACAGTAATGATTATAACTATAATTACCGGTACAATAATTTTATATCCCGGAAATTTTCCTGTTTTTAATTTTTTTTCTACCTTTTTCTCCTCTGTCCCTGTTTTATATTTCCTATCTTTTTGTTTCAATTTATGCTGGAGAATGTTTAATTTTTCAAGCAATTCATCTCTTACCTCACAGGGTATTGTAACATTTAAGGCTTTATTATAAATTTCTATGGCCTTATCGTATAATCCCATTTTTTCACAGCATCTTCCCCCTGCCAGCAGTGTTTCGTAATTTTCTCCCTGTAATTCAAAAACTCTCATATATTCAAAATTTGCATTGAAGAAATCACCTTTTTCTTCATAATCTCTGGCCCTGCCAACATGCTCTTTCGCTGTGATTCTGTTCTGAAGCTTCAGAAGTTCATCTTTCATTTCTCCTATTGAGTGATATCTCTCAGAAGGCTTTATCTGCAAAGCTTTTGTAAGAATCTTACTTAAAAGAGGAGACACGGAAGGATTAAATTGTTCAACGGGAGGGAATTCAGGCCCTGCATCTTTCGGATGTTTTCTGCTCAAAATATGATAAATTGTAGCACCGAAAGCGTATATATCACTTCTTAATTCTGCTTTCCCCATAAGCTGTTCAGGAGGTGCATATCCTTCTGTAAGAATAGCAAATTTTGTAGTATGTCCCTTTGGTCCTTCAAAAACCTTTGCTATTCCAAAATCAACCAGTCTCACATCATCATCTGCGGTAATAATAATATTATCAGGTTTTAAATCTCTGAATATTATCGGCGTGGGACGATTATGAAGATATGACATAACATCACATATCGTGAGAGCCCATTTTACAACTCTTTCTTCTGTAAAATGTTCACCTTTTTTCAAATTTCTTATAAGTTTTCTGATAGTTTCTCCCTGAACATAATCCATGACAAGATATAATCGATGATGTTCCACAAAAAAATCTGATATTCTCGGGATATTAGGAGAGTCCAGAGTAGAAAGCATTTCTGCTTCTATTCTGAAGCTTCTTTCTATCACATCGGAATCTCCCTCTTCTCCATGCATTTCTTTAAGGGCCCAGCATTTGCCGGGAAGGCTCAAATCACGTACCATATATACAACACCAAAACCTCCTGCAGCAATACCTTTTACTACAAGATACCTGTTATTCAGCACTTTACCCAGTGAAGGATAAGATATTATTATTTTTAAAGTTTTTTCATCTTTATATTCTAAAAGTAAATAGTTATTCCCGTTATCAGTAAGAAAATCGAGTATAAGAGGAGATTTCGGTTTTTTATCCAGTTTAAATGCTTCTTTACCTATGACGGTAAATTCCTTTACTGCTGTTTCATAGAGATTACCTGCAACATCAGTAAGAACTTTTCTGAGAGCAAATTTCTTATGGCTTTCCAGTTCTTCTACGACATAAATCTGTTCATTCTCATAGACTTCTATAATTTTATATTTATCGAGTATAGTATTACTCATGTCACTCTTCACTACCATTTTTTTAATAATAATATATTTATTAAATATATTCCATATCAAAATTTAAATAACCTTCAAGTTATTTAGATAAACTGCTTCTACATAATTTTATCTAAAACTTTATTTTATGCTGTTAAAAATAAAATTTCCTGTACCATTAAATTATTTAGATAAACTGTCTCTTCATAAATTTCATCCAAAACTTTATTTTTGACCCGAATTTTCGGGATGAAGAATTACCGGGATTAGAAAATTCAAGTAAAATAATTCTATTTATCATCCTGGAAATCCCATAAATCCTATAAATCCTGGTCAAAATTTATAGCTCCCCCAATAAGAATTTTCAAGAAGGATTCCATTTATACTTGTTGAACTTAATATAAATCTATCAAGGGGGAATATTTCTATGAACTCTCAGGAATGGCAAATAAGTCAACCGGGAACAACCTATCCTGGCAGCCTTCCTGCTGCTTTAAATAATGACGGAGATTTTCTTATGTTGATACTGGATTCTTCTGTAGACAGAATTTTTGATCTCAGAGAGTTCGTAGATACTATGAACTTTATGGAGTCTCACGGTTTTATAAAACAAATTGGAGACTCTCAATGGCAGGCAACGGAAAAAGGGGAAAAACTCATAAGAGAACTGAAAAAAGGTCTTCGTCTGGCATCGGAAATTAAAATTAAAAGACAGAATATAAAATAATATATGAAGAGGTAGCTGAAGCTACCCCTTTATATATCACTTTTTAAACTCCAGAGCTTTGCTCATAGCTTTTGCTACATTTATATAACCGGCTCCCTGTGTATTTGCATCTACTCCTGTAAATTTATCTGTCGTAGAGGTGAGAATTTCTTTTATATCATAATGAGAAAGTTTTGGATTTGCCTCTATCATATCTGCCACAACACCTGCTACAATGGGGCTTGCCATAGAAGTTCCCGGTATACCTATATAGGCAGGGCCAGATTTACCTCCAACCTGAGCTGTTCCTGTAGTAGGTATGGGTGGTACTGCCCCAAGGAGGACTTTCCTGAGCTGTTCCGGAGGGAGTCCTGCAACATCCTGTGGTAAAGAACCCTGGTTTACAAGCATACCTGCTATCTGTTTAAGCTGCTCCGGCCCGGCTTTTGATATAACATCCCTTATCTGAGCCATCTGAGAAGCCTGTTTATCAAGTTCCGATCCGGGTACATTCATAGACATAATCTCTGTTCCCGGAGCTATTATATCAGGTTTTGTAATGCCTTTCGGTGTAGGGCCGCGGCTTGAAAAGCCAGCTACATTGTCGTCATCCCTTTCCAGGGTATTGTGATCATCTGATGCACCTACTGTAATTACATTAGGATTATCTCCCGGTTCTGTATTTATAGTTCCTGCATCAGGCCCTGAATTGCCTGCAGCCACTACTACTGTTAGGCCGGCATCTATGGCCTTATTGGAAGCTTCACTTACAGGCTCAAGGTTCGGCATTATATGAGGCAGTCCGAGAGACATATTTATAACTCTTATATTAAATTCATCTTTATGTTTTATTACCCATTCTATAGCATTTACAATACGGTCTGCCACCTGTGCCACATTTCCTCCGCCCGTAGAATCAATAACTTTCAGGCCTATAATATTTGCATCCGGAGCAGTACCTTTAAAAAGACCATTTGAAACATATCCTGACCCGGCTGCATCTCCTGCTACATGAGTACCATGACCATTATCATCATAAGCATTCGAAACGCCTTCCTTATTATTTACAAAATCCTTAAACGCTACGAGTTTACCGGAACTCATGAGATCCGGATGTGGTGCCACACCTGTATCAATAATAGCAATTCCTACCCCTTTTCCCGTATAGCCCATATTATTCGCCCCTGATGCACCTATTGCAGGAGCAGCAGTATTCATTTTTATAACATTTCCGCTATCACCTGCAAGAGCAAATGACGGAGAATAGGGATTGCCTTCCATTGCTTCAGGAGGAGGATCGGGAACTACCTGTACATGAGGATTGGCAAAAACAGTGAAACCGTTCTTCTCAAGTTTTGCTATTGTTTCCTGATCAAGAGTCGCTGAAAATCCCCCGAGAGATTTAAGACTTCCTTCAATATTTACTCCCAGTTTTTGCAGAGATTGACCTGCCTGTTCGAAATCCAACTTTTTGCCTTCATATCTTATAAAAACCTTTTCTTCCTGATTATTTCTCATAGAAGAAAGACTTACAGAATCCCTTACTCTGAAATCTTCAGGCCCCTGTGTCTTCCTTTTCACCAGTTTTCCAAGAAGACTCATCTGTTCTGATGAAAGATTATTTACCTTCACTTAATTAATACCCCCTTAAATATTCTTACATCCCTGATTTATAAATACCTCCCGTCACGCGGGACATAAATATAAATTGCTTACTTAATAATTATATCATATAATATTATTATGATAATTCCTGAAGGATAATTTTTTGTTAAAATTTTGTTAATCTTTAGCTATATTTTTATTCGTGACGCATGACGCGAAGAAAAAGACTATTAATAAATTTCTATTCCTGAGTATCGTAACATGTAAAAGGGTATCCGTAAAAAGCTTCTGTCTGGCAGGCTCTGGAGAAGAAAAATTAGTTTTTTATATAGTATTAAAAATTAAATAAGGGTTAATTTATTGTCTATAAAGCAAATTATATAAGGCAAATTATTTTTCTTTGTAAGAGCCTGTCAGGCAGAAGCTGATAAAATGGTTACTGATTTACCCGGTGCGGTAATAAGTTATAAAATACACAATAATAATTATGAAAGGTTGTGATAAAATTGCCTTCAATCGTAAAGTTCATATTGGCAGCAATCATTATTATTTTCCTTGCAGTAGCCTTTATCGGCATACTTGTTATAACTGGCATTGCAGGAGCAGGTTATTATTTATGGAGCAAAAAACCTGCTGCTCCGACACCACAATCTACTGTATATGAAATTGCTACAGAAATGACACCTGTTCAGGCAAAAATTACGCCTGAAACTTCTGAAGTGCCTGAAATACAGACACCGGTTCAGGAAATTCATGACAGGAAATTAAAAGTAGTTTATAAAGGCTCAGGAGATCCGAAATTTATTGCAGGAGTAAGATTGACTTACGGAGAAAACGAGTCCATTTATAAGGATTTTACGGAAGGAGAGCCTTATGAATTTGCCAGAAAACTCTTTAAAAATTCCACATGGGAAATTTATGACGACGGAACGTTCAGATTTGTGCCGGGAAGCAGAATGCCGAGAGAAAACTATTATCCTCTTACCGGTACAGCCACAGTTGCCTGGAATATGATAGGTCTAACAAATTATTCCATGGAAGGCCCTGCAGGTGATGATAAAAATAGATTTGAAATAACAGGGAATATCGATCTGGATCGTTCCATCCCTCAGTTACAGCTAGTATTTACCTATAAATTTTATCCTGATAAGGATCTGAATTTCGGCGCAAAAAACGGTAAAGTAACTTTAATGACTACTGTTACACAGGATGTGGTAAAAAAATAAAAAATATATAAAAAAGAGGGAATAAAAAAAAATTTTTAACGACAGTACTATTGAATGTATTGCAAACCTAAGATCTAATTATATTTATTTTAAAAAGCAGGGCTGCCCCTGCTTACTTTTTTTACGTAATGCGTAACAGGTGATGGGTTACTGGTAAAAGCTCGAACTCACGACTCACTGTATTGACTTTCTTTCTTCCTTAATTTAGAATATTTTTACACACACTTTTTCACAGGAAAGGAGGCTCCGGCATATCTGTAATCACTCAACAATAATCAGAATAATTAAGGAGGCAGCAATATGTCAAAATATAGTTTTATTTTTCTCACAGGATTAATACTATTCATACTATTTGCAGGATGCGGAGGAGGAGGCGGAACAACTGTTAATGTAATTACCCAGACAGCCACTCCCCTGCCTACACAGGTGCCGACAGGAAGCGTATCGGGAAAAGTATTTGAAAGTGATGGCACTACTCCTATTGCCAATGCTTTTGTAGCCTTATATACATCTTCATTTCCTCGCACCGGGCTAACAGCACAGGGTACACCTTACAAAACCATGACTACTGCATCAGACGGTTCATACCTTTTTACAGATATTCCCCAGGGGAATGCTTATATAGCTATGTGGAAAAGCGAAAGTGAATATCTTGCAAATCCGAATAATCCTTCAGGTGCCAATAATGTAACTATAGTTAATGTTAATATTATTATTATTATTATAAATAATATTGTTCCCACACCTGTTCCGACATCTGTTCCGACATCACCTTCTGGAAGCACGCCGACTCCCACCACACCTCCGTCAAACACTCCGACTCCAACAAACACTCCCGGAAGCTCTTCTCCTACTGCTACAAATACCCCCGGCGGTTCTTCTCCCACCGCTACAAATACACCGGTCGGCGGGCCAACACCTGTTGCAGGCGGTCTTGTAGGAATAGTATATAACCTGTTTACAAATGCTCCTGTAGAAGGTGTAACTCTGGCGGTTCAGGGTAAAACAGGAACAACAAACGTAAACGGTCACTATACTATTGAATCAGTGGGCACAGGTACACAGCGCCTGACAATAACAGGTGGCAATATTATTACGAGAAGTTTACCTGTAAATCTGACAGGAGGCTATCAGGATATAAGCGTACTGCCTTCAACTTTTAACACTACCATGTTCCGCGCTCTCACAGTATGGCCTACCAGTCATACAGGAACGGCAAGATGGGAAGTAAAACCTAAATTCATCATATATAAATATGTGCAGGACGTGGATAATGTTGCCGTACCTCAGGCTACAATAGATAAAATAACATCTGTCATACAGGAAGTAGGAGGACTGGCAGACGGTTTCTTTTCCAGCCCTCAAATAGAATATTATAACGGCAGGGCAAATGATGATACAAGATGGCAGTTCAGTTCAGGTACCCCCCAGTGGGGCTATATAAAAGCAGGTTATAATGCCATAGGCATTTCTATGATACAGAGTCTTGGCAGCAATACCGGATATGGAGGAGGCACATGGGACGGAGATTTATGGCTCAGAGGCGGTGGTCTTGTGTTATCTGCGGAATATCAGAATGAATCATATTTTACGAGCACTGTAAGACATGAAATGGGTCATGCCCTTGCACTGTGGCATCCGTTTGAAAACCTTGACGTAAACAGTCCGCAGATGGAATATTCTGTAATGAACTACTGGCCCCAGGGTTCTCTTTATGGTAAAAGAAGTGATGACTTCTCTGATGCTGATAAGAACGCCCTTATTATAATGTATCATCGTGCACCTGATAATAACGCACCTGATATGGACCCTGATAATTACAGCGGATATCACAGGAACTCCGATAAACTCTACGAATTTGTTTCGGAATAATTTCTATAAAAAATAGAGATGCCAGTGGCATCTCTATTTTTTTTATTCCTCAAATAATTTAATCAATTCGCTGTCTGCGGAAAAATGTGCTGTGCTCTGAGCATTACTGACATTGAATCTATAAATTTTCTGCAAAAGTCCAGTATCTTTGAGATTAATATAAATAGTTCCCTGACTGTAATTTAATATTTCTCCCGTAATCTTTGATGCGATAACGAGAGGTACGTAAACATCATCCATTCCCTGAAAAGGAAGACCGGAAATCCCCATATCTTTAAAATTCACAGATGTCCATCCCTGTTTCGCCGGATCATTTATTACAATTTTATCCTTACCTGTCATAATAGCCCACCACCGGTGATTGGAAGAATATTTTTCATCACCGCTCAGCACTGTATCTTCAATCATCGCTATCTGATTACTGTTATCCCATGAAACTGCATAACCGAATTTTTCGAAAAATGACAGAGCTACAAGAATACAGGCAGGATTGGAATTATCAATCTTCGTATCTGTATAGTATTCTCCGTTAATAAAAATACAGGCACCGAGTTCTTCGGCAAAACTATTACCTGAAAATACTGTACCCACACATATAGTTATTATAAAAAATAAGAGAATTTTCTTTATATCCATTGTTATAACCTCCTTTTTTAAGTATCAATTATTTTACGAAGTAATCGTGACAGTTCATTTATAGTATAGGGCTTCATTATCAACAAGAAGTATCCATTCCGTTGCTACCGGAAGTATTAAAGAACTTTCATCCTGTAATATCACCTCCTCTTCAACTTTCAGGAAAAACATATCAAAGGTCGTTCCTTTACCGGGTTCACTATAAACCATGATCACACCATTATGACTTTTAACTATACCAAGAACAACAGCAAGTCCAAGGCCTGTACCTTCGCCCGGCTCTTTATTAGTGAAATAAGGATCGAAAATCTTTTCCGTCTGAGATATTTTCTCTCTGAGCCTTATAACTTCTTCAAGTAACTCTTCCCTGGTTTTGCCTTCATCTTTCTTCATAGATTATCTCCATTGTAACTATGATAATATAATATAATTTTTTATTCAACAATATAAATAAAAATACCTTTATTCATATAAAACCTCTATAGTAATTATAGTTAGTTTCATAACAATTCATAATTAATGAGTAAGTAGTGAATAGTGAGTAGCAATGCCATATTCTACTCACTACTCACTTAAATTACAATAAGTTATGAAATACACTATACCTGTAAACATTGATTTGTAAATTAAAACAGTTATAATATTACTATCTTAATGTAAGGAGGAATTTAATTATGTACAAATGTCTTGTCTGTATAATTATAATAATGTTATGTACATTATCTGCGATGGCACAGGACGCCATTTACCAGTATGGTAAAATCATTGATGATATGGACACTGCCGAAATCCATCAGGAACAGAATGATATGTCTGATGTTCTGGACACAGTAAATAAAGGTGAATATTTCCTTATACTATCAATAAAAGATGGATGGGCAAATATCATGACTCTCGAAAATGTAACAGGTTATATTCATGACATATCCGTCAATGTAAAAGGTAAATCCTGCGGTATCGGAACTATAAGTACTGACAATACCATGCATGTACCTCTCTACATGGCACCTTCCGCTGGTTCTCCGAGAAGTGATATGGTGACAGATGGAGACAGGGTAATAGTTATCTGTTATGCCAATGAAGTAGGTATTGATGAAATGGGTAATATAATAGTAACCAGATTTGGTACAAGAGGTTATATAAATTCCAGATATTTGAGAACATATTTTCCGAAAGAATAATAGAGACTGAGCTCTTACTGGATTTTTAACTGGCATATATAACTGTATTTTATTATAATTTACAATTTTTAATATAAAACTATAGTTTTGCACTTTTTTTAAAGATTATAATTTCTTACATAGTTGAATAAAATTATGTAAGGCTCAAAGAGATATTAGCTATTATCTTTTAGCTTATGTTCCTTAGTACCGTAACAGGTAAAAGGGTACCCGTAAAAAGCTTCTGCCTGGCAGG
>DAIOEN010000173.1:0-15001 GCA_036746235.1 Vulcanimicrobiota bacterium
TATATTTATATGGAGGAGAAATCTAATCACAGAAAAGAATCCTCATTCATCTCCCACTAATCGCTACGTTATACTTCGCGATATAGAGGGAGAATTCTGAGGGCTTTTCGTTAAAAAAAAAAGACAAAAAAGTGTAAAATTTACTCTGTAAATTTTACACTTTTTCAATTTATTTTGCGGAATAAACCCCGGATCAGTCAAACAACCGGCAGTACCTGTCCAACAATATACTGCACCGGCGCCGGCCAGGCCAGTTAAATCCTCGTCGCTTAACTCTGCCTTTACCAGTTCTATGTCTTCTCCGGTAAAGTCAAATCCCTGTTCTGATACAAAGGCCTTCCTGGTTTCATTATCTTTACACCCATTTACTCTGTTTCTGAAATCCTCATCATTCTTCATTCTTTCTACAAATAATTTTGCTGACTCCATACTCATAAAAATAACCTCTGTTCTGAATTATCAAGACTTTGAGGACAACCCTTTCTTTACAATTTGATTTCTTTATATTTCAATTCCACCCCGGCAAAGACCAGAATTAGTTTTATTATTTCTGTAGAACCTACCAGCTTTTTAAGGTCTTCATCATTTTCATATTTACTTAACTTTTCTCTTGCAGATTTTATTTTCTCTTCCTGCTTTACTTCACTATATCCGGTCTTTGATAAATATTTAAGCTCAATCAGATAGGAATATTTTATGTCAGAATATTGATGTATGTTGGGAATAAGTAATATATCACAATAACCTTTGTTTAGTTCACATTCTGTCTTTGTTATATAATAATTTGATACATTTAGATATACTCGCAGAAAGGTCTGTATTGACCTTTCTCCTTCTATATAATCCCTTAAAGAGGTCTGTTTATTCATCTCTTCCGTAAGGTAGTTGAATAAATCCTCCCAGTTTCCATTAAAGGCCATTTCATCAAAAAGATGTCCCAGAGTGAATAAATCTATGTTAAATATTTTCGTATCTCTGTAGCCTTCTCTGATATATTCATAATATAACTGCCTTATCACTTCATTTGGGATTGTAAGGATCGGTTTCCCATGGTAAGAACCTTTTATTGTGAGTAATCCGAAATAATATAATAAAGAAATGAAATTCTCAATATCTATTATTCTTTCTACAGAAAAACTAGTTACTATATTTGCACATATCTCTCCTTTTTCAAGGATAAGTTTTAATTTCTCAAAATTCCCATTTACCCTGCGTCTTGCTCCCTGATCTGCTATTATTAGATATTTCAGTTTATCATAATCTATTTTTATATTATTATCCAGCATAGCATCAGGAAGTTTATTTAACTCCAGATATTGATTAATAAAATATAATACCATATCTGAATTATACATTCTGGTTTCTGCATCTTTTGAAAATATATAATTATTATACCAGCTCCTCATTAAGGTTATAAGTTTATCTGATTCTTTATTTATTCTATAATAATTCAATATTTCTATAACTTCTGTTTCTGTAAAACCTAACATTTCGTTGAATTTAGACATATTTGTTATGTTATAGCCAATATTAAACCCACTCGTTACATCATCCATTGTAACAGGAGATACGCCGGTTATGAATAACTTTGATATGGGGCCACCTGTAGTTCCTAATTTTATTACATTGAAGAAATGCCTGTAGAAACCTTCTCCATGAGTTATAGCGATGTACTGTTTGTTACCTGCTGAAGAAATTATTGTATTGGTGAAATTATCATATTCATCTATTAATAGATAGATTTTGTATTTATCTTCAACAAAGTTTATAATATATTTTAAAATAGAGGATCCATTTTTAAGGTTTTCTATGGTTTTATACATTTTATCTTCTTTATCCTGGAGATAATCTTTGTATCTTTTAATAAATCTTAACCCGGCCAATTTTATTGTTTCCTCAAATGAATCTTCAACTTTTTTAATATCAGGGTTTACTCCTGAAAAATTAAATTTCAGTATTAAATAGGAATTTCTTTCTTTCGTGGGGTTATCATAAATCCATGTTCCTTTAAATAATTCCTCAAAGCGATCTTTTTTAGATATATCATAATAATGCTCCATAAGGGACAACCACAGGGATTTACCAAAGCGCCGGGGACGAATAAATAATAGATAATCAGGTGAAGCTTCAATGAGTTTTATAAACCTTGTTTTATCCACATAATAATTTTCTTTTCTTATCTTTTCAAAATCCGATACCCCATAGGGTATTTTTTTTTGTATTTCTTCCTTATTCATCTTTCATTCCTTTTAGTTAGCAACCTTTCTAAATATTATTATCTCATAAAGTCTTTTTTATTTTATAACTTCTTATCTTCATTTTATCATAGAGAAATTAGTAAATCGATAGTCTTCAGTAAATAGCTTATTAAAAAAAAAACAGATAAATTCCTGAGTTCAAAATGGGCGAACACGAGGTTCGCCCCTACGACATGAAACGCTTTGTAGGGGCGAATCTTGTATTCGCCCCTAATATGGATAATTTTATTTTTGAACCATGCCAAATAAGGCATTGTTAAACATCACCCATTATTATTATAGCATAAAACTATCCAGACTTCCCGGACTCCGGCATTTAATTTAGACAACTGTTTCAATATATTACTATGTAACAGAAGGGAAATAGAGGAAATTTGTAGAAATTACAGGGAAAATTCAAATTATAAAAAGGGAGGTTTTTTATGTTAAAAAAAATACAGAGAATAGCAATAATTTCAGTATTTCTGGTAATCACGGCAACATATGTTCTGGCCCAGTCTGCTAAAGAATGGAACAAGAAGGGAATGGAACTTTATAAACAGGGAAAATATGGTGAAGCAGCAAAATGTTTCGAGAAAGCCCTTGATCGAGATCCAGAGTCGGGAGATCTCTGGTTTAATCTGGGGAATTGTTATTACAGAGCGGGAGACTGGGATCTAAGTTATTATGACTATGCCATCAAGTGTTATGATGAAGCACTGAAGTTAAAACCTGATTCTGATAAGTTTCTAGCCTATAAAGCCTGTGCTCTGATACAATTGGGTAATGACGAAGGTGCAGAAAAATACTGTAAGAAAGCTATGGAAGCAAATCCTGAAGGTTCTTACGGATTAATGGCGAAAGGTGCTATTCTTAATTATCAGGATAAATATGAAGAAGCATTACAATATCTTGATAAAAGTTTAGCTATTAACCCTAAAAGCCTTGATGGATGGCTTAATAAGGGATATGCCCTTAGCGAGCTTGAAAAATATGAAGAAGCTGTTAAATGTTATAATAAGGCATTAGAGATTGACCCCTATAATACCACTATTTTATTTTGTAAGGGAAAGGCTTTATACATCCGGGGAAAATATGAAGAAGCTATTAAATGTTATAATAAAGCATTAGAGATTTCCCCTGAATTTTGTAGTGCACTGGAATACAAGGGAAAGATTTTATGTGACATTGGAAAATATGAAGAAGCCCTTAAATGTTATAATAAATCATTAAAGCTTGTCTCTAATGATCCCGATACATATTTTTATAAGGCATTGATTTTATACTACTCTGGGAAATACGAAGAATCTATGAAATACTGTAATAGAGCAATAGAGTTTTACAGTACAGCTTCTTTTGTATGTTTGAAGGGGATTTTATTCTTTAAACTTGGTAAAAAGGAGGAAGGCTTAAAATACTATAACAAGGCTTTAGAATTTGATCCAAAACCAGAAGATACAGAAGGCTGGAAAAATAAATGTCTCCTGATGGCTGAAGCAGGTAAATATGAAGAAGGCCTGACATGCTGTGATAAAGGGCTGGAACTTAATCCTGAGAGTATAAGTATTATTACTGCGAAAGGTGAGATTTTATATAAACAGGGTAAATATGCAGATGCTATAAGATGGTTTGATAAAGCTCTGGCAATAAGCCCTGAGTATATGAGAGCCAAAAAGGGAAAAAAAGAAGCTTTAAAATCTTTAGAAAAATAAAAAGAGGTGATTATTATGAAACTTTTATCTTTAATTATAGTAACTTTTTTATTTTTATGTTTGAATTTTTCTTTACCACAGTCTGCTTCCGGCGTAAATAAAAATGAAGCCGATAAAACAATAGAGAATGACTCAGGTAAAATAAATAAAATTTCAACAATTACTATTGAAACCTTTAAAACTCATGCATCTCCTGCAGAAAAATCTCAGTGGAGCTGGGCTGCATGTATTTCTATGATATTGAATTTTTATGACATACCTTCCACACAGGAAGAAGTGGTAAAAAAGATTACCGGCGATGCAAAAGATATACCAGCAGGAAGCCTGAAAGAAATAGCTGAATATATGAATGGAACCGGTATAACCAGTAGTTTGAAAAAATTATCTGTTAATGCAACAGCTTATGATGCAAGTGTATTCATACCCTTTAAGGATATGATAGATGAAATTAAAGAAGGAAGACCCTTTATAATAGGTATAGCCAATAAAGATAAAAAATCTGGCCATGTTGTCATCTGTTATGGAGTTGACTGGTATGAAACCAGTGAAGGACAATGTATTACAGATTTCTATGTATATGACCCATGTTCCGGGATATTCTGTAAACGTTCCAGTGAAGAACTCAAAGATTACTGGATGGGGCTAATTGGTATAGAAGTAACAGTTGATATTTTCAATGCTATAGAATCGGGAGATCTCGGAATGGTTAAAGAACTATTTACTGCAGATCCGAATATTATTAACACTGAAAATGCCGGTGGAGAAACACCTCTTTTCTATGGAGTCAGACATGGGAAAAAAGAGATAGTGGAATTTCTTCTGAGTAAAGGGGTAGATATTAATGCCAGAAACAGTAAAGGAAATACACCACTGCAACAGGCAATACTTAATTATGTCATGCCCTATGACATTAATTTTTTAGAATCAATAAAATTTCTTATAGATAAAGGAGTAAACATTAATGATAAGGATATTAAGGGCTCAACAATTTTACACCTTGCAGCATCAGGTGGCTCAAAAGAATTAGTAGAATTTCTTCTGAGTAAAGAAATGGATATTAATGCCAGAGACAGTAAAGGAAATACACCACTGCAACTTGCAATCCTTAATTATGTCATGACCTATGACATTAATTTTTTAGAATCAGTAAAATTTCTGATAAATAAAGGAGCAAATATTAATAATAAAAATATAAATGGCGTAACAGCTCTACACCAGGTAGCAGGTGCTACAGGAACAGGTTGTGTTTCCCCGGAATTACTGGAAATTCTTATAAATAAAGGTGCAGATATTAATGCCATAGATATAGACGGAAAAACAGCATTACATTATGCATCCGGCAGTGGAACACCTGACCTGACTACTGTTCCAGATAATTATACTGTTGAATTTCTTGTAAATAAAGGGGCAGACATTAATGTTAAAGATAATTATGGAAGAACAGCCCTTCACTACAGTGCAGAAATTGGCACTTCGAGTCAACTCGTAAAATTCCTTCTATCTAAAGGACTTGATATTAACGCTAAAGATAAGGAAGGTAAGACACCCCTGACAATTGCAAAAGAGCATCAGAATAATGATATTGTAGAGCTTCTTATAAAGTACGGTGGGAAGTAATTATTATGGTATAGAAGCCTTCTTAATTATAAACTTTTGATAATACCAGATTTAAAGAAAGGATCTTTTGTATGACAAAAAAAAGTATGGCAGGTATTCTGTTGATTTTAATTGTAATCTTTGTTACAGGGATTGCTATGGCATCTGACATCTTTACTGTTTTAGAAGAAGGAGATGCCAGTAAGGTAAAAGAGATGCTGGGAAATAACCCTTATCTGGTTGATGCATATGGTTTCGAACTAACTACACCTCTTCACTTTGCTCCAACAAAAGAAATTGCAGAACTCCTTATTAAAAAGGGAGCAGATGTTAATGCATATGATATGTATAAAAACACACCATTACATTATGCTGCTTCCAGAGGACCGAAAGAACTGGTTGAGTTTCTTATTGCAAGGGGAGCAAATGTTAATGCTAAAAGTGATGAAGGCACTACTCCTTTAATGAAAGCCGCCATATATGGAGATAAATATATAGTAAAAATTCTCATAGCTTCCGGAGCAGATATTAATGTTGCTGATCACGAGGGAAGAACTGCTCTAATGGCTGCTTTTGGTCGGGAAGATATAGATATAGATATGATAAAAATTCTTATTGCCAGTGGCGCAGATATTAATATTACTTTCACCGAAGAGCCATCGAACTCTGTGAAATATAATCTTTTACATGAAGCATGTATGCTGGGCAATAAAGAACTGTCGTTATTATTTATTGATAAAGGTTTGGCTCTTAACTCCTCCGATTTTCCTCCTTTATTCCTTGCTGCAGAATACGGACATAAAGAACTGACAGATTTTCTCATTGAAAGAGGCGCTTCTATAAATTCTGTTACTCCCGGCGGATACAATCTTTTACATGCAGCATGTAAGGGTGGACTTACAGAACTTATTTCTCTTTTAATTGATAAAGGATTGGATGTTAATTCTGTTGATGAAGAAGGTAATACTCCTTTATATTATGCCGTAACTTCATATACTTCATATGATGTACCGGCGGCTCGTAAAGCTCTTGCTTCAATGCTCATTAATAAAGGTGCCGATGTGAGTCTTAGTCCCCATCTTCTGGGTGAGGCTTCCATGAGAGGCTTTACAGATCTGGTCAGAGCCATTATTGATAAAGGAGTTGATGTTAATTCTCTTAATGAATCCTTGAGATATGCTGTCGGTGTAGATCTGGGAGGAGATGAAGAGAGTCTGATAATACTTATTCAGAATGGCGCTGAAATAACTCTTATTCCTGACCTTTTTCCCTGGGCTTTGAAGAATGGTTTTACAAATATAGCCCTGGCTATTATTAAGAATAAAGGATTTAATGTTAATTCTGTTGATGAAGAAGGTAATACTCCATTACATTATGCGTCATCAGCCGGTAATAAAGAGGTTTCAGAATTGCTCATTTCTAAAGGGGCCAATGTAAATTGCTCTGATAATAAGGGAAAAACTCCTTTAATTAAAGCCATAGAAAATAATCATTCAGGCCTTGCGGAATTTCTACTTTCCCTGGGGGCTGATATTAATAATGAACATCTTGTTTATCAGGCTACACGTTGGAGTTCACTGGAGACTCTGAAGTTTCTTTCATCTAAAGGAATTAAGTTTAATGTTTCCAATAATCAAGGTCTGACTCCTTTACATGAAGCAGTAAAAGGAAATAAGATAGATATAGTAAATTATCTCCTTGATACAGGCGTCAGTATCAATACTGTTGATAATAAGGGAAATACGCCGCTTGGTCTTGCTACTGATAAAGATATGGTAAAACTTCTTTTTTCCAGAGGAGCCACGATGGATAATAATGCTTTACACCTGGCACTTAAATTTGACATAAAAGAAATAGCCCTTAAACTTATTGCCGGAGGTGCAGATATTAATCTTTCTGATAATGATAGAGGATGGTATCCTTTACATTATGCAGCATGGACAGGTAATAAAGAAGTAGCAGAATTGCTCATTTCTAAAGGCGCTCAAATTGATTATCCATCTCAAAAGGATTGGAAAAGCAGTTCAATTATGATCTTTAAGGGAGCAACGCCATTATATCTTGCATCATACCAGGGACATAGAGAAATTGCCGAACTTTTGCTTGATAAAGGATCATCTATGGATCTGGCTGATAAAGAAGGAAATACTCCCCTTTTTGTTTCTATAGTTCATTACTGTGATTTATATTCCCATGAGTTCAGAGGAAATGAGCATCATATAATAGCTAAAATGCTTATAGAAAAAGGCTCTGACCTGAGCATTAAAGATAAGTATGGAAATAGCGCCCTGCATTTTGCTGCTCCCAGAAATCCTTTATATATACTGGAAATGCTTCTGAAAAAAGGCATTGATGTTAATACAACTGACATTCAGGGTCAGACTCCATTACATAAAATAGCAGAATTAGATGGCAGTAAGAAAAATGCTCTATTCCTTATTGAAAAAGGGGCAGATATTAATGCTAAAAATAATGCCGGAGAAACTCCTTTAAGCATAGCCAGTGAAGAAATAGCTAAACTTCTCCTTGCCAGGGGGGCAAAGGAATAGGCATATAAAAGACGGGGTATTGTAGAAGTACTATGAAAAATGCTGACGAAATACCCTGTCTATCTGCTTGAAGAAGCACATTATGGTCATAAACGGTAGTTTACAATATAGACACTTAAACTTCTATTTCTACAAGAGAAATCTCTCTGGCCTTTGGAGGTTCTTTTAATCCTGTAAACATAAAGATAAAACTTCTCTGGCGTTTGCAAGTAGTTCTTCGAGAGTATCCCCCTGTGTATGACAGCCTTCTATTTCAGGAAAGTCGATCCAGTAACCATCATCTTCTTTATAAATTATTCGACATGGTTTTCCTGGAGTCTTTTTATTCCTCTTATCTTCTGTATTATCTGGTTCTTTATGATTATTATGATGGCCCTTAAAGGAAATGTTGTTGTACCTGCTTTTATCATAGGAGTAATAATTATCTACTGTCTCATGACAGGTTTTGTTAACAGAACAATTATAAAGATAAACCCTTCGGAAATAACTGTGAAACATATACCTCTACCATGCCCCTTCTATGGAAATCAGAAGATTGATACTTTACATTTAATACAGATAGCTTTACAGGAATTTCACAGAAAAGGACGAAGATGCTGTATCTTAAATGCTCTTTTTAAAAACAATCAAAAAGTAACTCTTCTCAGAGACCTGACAAAAGAAGAGGCTACTTTTATCGTAAAAGAAATAGAAACTTACCTGAAACTTAAAGAAAAAAGAAAAGGAAAAATTATTTTATAAGGGAGGGTTTAAATTATGAAAAAGACTGATTGTTTTTCCAATTACTGGCGTGGAGTTCACGAAAGGCTTGATGAAACGATAGAACTCTTAAAGACCGAAAAAGAACTTCCTCTCAGGAGGCTTACCATTGTAAGCACAACTTCGTGCAACCTGAAATGCAGCTACTGTAATGTAATCAAAAGGCTGGATGAAAAAGTATTATCTAAAGAAAAAGTTCTCTCTGTTATTGATGAAGCAAGGGTTCTCGGCCTTAACAGGGTTCATCTTACAGGGGGAGAATGCACTCTTGTTCCCTGGCTCTGTGATGTTATTTCATATCTCAATTCTTACGGAATAGACACTACAATGACAACAAACGGCACTGCAGGGAGAGCGGAGGAAATAGTAAAAGCCGGCATAGGACAGATTCATCTTTCACTGGATACATACAGAAGAGAGCTGAACGATAAACTGACAGGAACTGCCGGAGCCTATGATAAAGCCATAGATTTTGCCGGAAAATTATCGTCACTCCACAGAAGAGAAAAATTTTCTTTTTATATCCACTGTGTTATTAACAGACATAATTTTATCCATCTTCCCGGCCATATAGATTTTATTTTATCCAATTTACATGTCGACGGCGTATATCCCATGCCTGTAAAAAAACAGCCAGAGCTTATAATGACACAGAAAGACATAGAAACATATCACACTCAAATACTCCCTGAAATAAAAACTGTTCTCTCAAAATATTATGATGATGCAGAAGAAAATGAAGTTTACCGGACAGTATCAAAAATTTTCGGCGATAATGAAGAAGACTGGCAGATTTATGGTATGGGAAATTTTCCTCTCTCCATGCGTTATCCCTGTTATCTGTCATTACAGGAATTGACCGTCGGAGCAGACGGTAAAGTATATGACTGCCTGCTTGCCTATTATGACGGGGTCAGTCCCGGAGGAGATCTTTCATCTGAATCTCTCGAAAAAATCTTCAGAGAAAAGAAAGATTCTCTGGATAATATACCTCTTTATACAGAATGCTGGACCGGATGCAATACCTTTATGGGAGAGTTTAACAGAATTGCCCATGCCGGCCTTACCTCTCTATGTTAAGAGATAAAGAAGAAATTTTATTAAAAGCTCTTCTAAAAGACTTTCGCTGCACCCCCGGAAGGATTATTATACACAGGGGCAGTAGTTGCCAGAATGACTGTATTTACTGTAAAGAAAAAAAGATAAATACTCCTCCTCTGGATAGTAGTGTTATATCAAACATAATAGAAGATGCACGAGAAACAGGAGCAGAAGTAATAGCCTTTTACGGAGGAGAGCCATCACTATATGAGGATCTACCGGAACTTGTAAGAAAATCTATAAATACCGGGCTTAAAGCTGCAATTACAACAAATGGCAGTTCCCATAATTGTAACAATGAAAGATATATAAAAGATCTTTTTGAGAATAAATTTATCAGACTGACCATGTCAGTTAACTCTGTAAATCCTGAAATATCCGACAGAATAGCGGGAAGAGAAGGAAATTTCAGGAGACAGTGCCGTTTTCTGGAATTAATAAAGAGATTAATTCCCGGAGAAACGGAATTTTTTGTAAATATAACTGTAATGAGAGACAATTACCGGGAATTACCTTCTATATTTTCTTTTCTCACTAAATATGACTTTATAAAAGACATATTCCTACTGCCGGTAAAATCTGTTCCTGAGAGATTTCTTACTGTAGATATGATTGAAGATTATAAAATAAATATAGTGGCTG
Source organism: Vulcanimicrobiota bacterium (assembly GCA_036746235.1). Classification (GTDB taxonomy): domain Bacteria; phylum Vulcanimicrobiota; class SpSt-956; order SpSt-956; family JAKJGF01; genus CALARM01. Next base: position 10,597 of record DAIOEN010000173.1, read on the forward strand.
AACTGTTAGAGATGGGAAAAAAAACAGGAGCAAAAAAATACAAAATGTTCTTTCGCGATGTGAGTAATTTATTCGGCACTTCCCATGAAGACTCTGTAAAAGCCTCCGGTGGCATATACAGTCATGGCAACACAAAAAGCATATGTGCCGCATCGTCAGGAGAAATCTTTATAGCACCTGACAATAAAAAAGCCGGAGAAATAAGATATTATGCCTGCTGCAGAAGCTATCTTGCAGGTATTTCTTTATTCAACAGAAGTTTTAACTACGGTGGAATGGATCTAAAAAAATTCATAAAACAATTCAATCCTTCAGTTCATGGCATCAGACCGGAAGAACATGTTTTCTGTCAGACAGAGTGCAATAAATATATTGCTCTTTTTAACAGGAGATTTACTGAACTGCGCACCCAAAAAGGTCTGTAATAAAGGGGAAATATATATTTTTCTTGCTTTTTCCATACAGGTTAACTATAATTTAATTAAATACTTATGATAAGGAATTATAAATCATGCCATCTCTGTGTCTGAAATGCGGCGAAGAAAATAAAGATGAAGCAAAATTCTGTAATACCTGCGGTTCAAGTCTGGCAAAAGAATCTTCAGACCATGAGTATTCGGAACCTTTATCATCAAACATTATTCTTGTTAAAAGATATCGTGTGGAAGAACGTATTAAATCAGGCGGGATGGGTGCAGTTTACAGGGGTTATGATCTTCATCTGAATAAGATATGTGCTATAAAAGAATTAATAAAGCTTTCCTCTTCTTCAAAAGGAAGAGAGAAGGATATAAAAAGATTTGAGAGAGAAGCTCAGATACTATCTAATCTCCATCACAAATATTTGCCCAGGGTAATAGATTATTTCACACAGGACAACAGATATTATCTGATCATGGATTTTGTAAAAGGTCACGATCTGCAGACAATCCTTAACATGGAAGGCGAACCTCATATAAAGGAAGATAAAGTCATATCCTGGATGGTTCAGGTATGTGAAGTTCTGGAGTATCTCCACAGTCAGTCTCCTCCCGTTATCTACAGGGATCTGAAACCTTCCAATATCATGATAAATTCTGAAGACGGTAATGTCCGTCTTGTTGATTTCGGTATAGCCCGTGCCATAGATCCGGAGTTCAAAACCAGTACAAAAGCAGGAACGCTGGGTTATTCTCCTGCCGAACAATACAAGGGTAAAGCAGACAAAAGAAGTGACATCTATGCTTTAGGTGCTACCATGCATCATTTACTTACAGGTAAAAAACCGATAGTTTTTGATTTTAAACCTGTTAAAGAAATAAATCCGGCCGTTTCCGACAGAGTAAATAATATAGTAATGAAATCACTCAGCATGAATCCTGACGACAGATTTCAAACTGTAAAAGAAGTATATAATGCCCTCAAAGGCCAGGGAGAGATAGGTGATGCACGGTTAAAACAACTGGACGTAATTATTACGCAGCTCACTATTCCCAACAGTGAAATAAAAAAAATGGCAATCAGATCCCTTGGAGAGATGAAATCCGAAAGCGCCCTGCCTCCTCTTATAGATACGTTCAACAATGACGAAGATTGTAATATTCGTAAAGAGGCATTAATAGCCCTGGGAAATTATAATGATAAAAATGTTATAAACTTGCTGTGCGATAAATTTGCTGAAGAAAAAAACTCTGAGATAAAAGCTATTATATTGAAAAACCTGGGCAAATTAAAAGCAAAAGAAGCTCTGGATTTGTTCATAACCTCTCTTAATGATACCGGAGCCGATGTAAAATATCAGGCAATATTTTCCCTCGGTAATATGAGGGAGAAAAAAGCTTTAGAGCCACTTTTCGATATGCTGAAACATAATCCGACAGAATTCAGAAAAGATCTCATAAACAGTATAGAAATGATAGAACCCCATTTCCTTGACTCATGGCATAAGGAAGAAAAACTCAAGAAAAATAAAATTACAGAAAAAAGTACTATAAAAATAATCTGTTCTCTCTTTATAATATTAATCATAACTCTTATAACAGCTAAATTTTTATCCGGCACCCTGAACAGATACCATATGGAAGAACATATCCGTCAGGGGAAAGAATATATCGATGGGAAAGATTACAAAAAAGCGCAGGAACTGTTTAATGATATAATAAAATCTTATCCGACTGAACCGGCAGGATATTATAATCTCGGTCTCATTTATCTGTGTACAGATGAAAAGGAAAAAGCTGCGGAAGCGATGGAGAAAGCAGTAAAATACGATAAAAACAACCCTCTTTACATAACAGGTCTGGGAAAAGCTTATCTGGAAAACGGGAAAATTTCTGATGCCATAGATAATCTGAAAAAAGCAATAGAAGCCGATAAAAATATATGTGACTCCTATCTGTATCTCGGAGAAGCTTATTATAAAAACGGCAATAACAGCGAAGCCACAACAAATTTTAATTATTGTATCAATAATTTTCCGGGAACGGACAGTGCCGTTATAGCAGATGACTGGATCAAAAGATTGAGTAAAACCGGGCAGAATAATATAGCAGTATTGCCGGAGAAACCGGTTGAATATCCCGAAGGAAAAAAGCGTAATAATTATGACCTGAGAGACTTGAGTAAATATATGGAAGAAAAGAATTACGATAAAGTTATTAAAATAGGTAACACCATGTTAAATAAAAATTCAGACAAGGCCTATGCTTATTATTATAAGGGTATTGCTTATTTTGAAAAAGAAGACCTTACTTCTGCCATAAATAATCTGGAAAAAGCAATAACCTGTAATAAAGATATAGCAGATGCCTATCTGGTTCTGGGGAAAGCTTATTACAAAAAAGGAGATAAAAACCGTGCACTGACAAACTTTAATTATTGTATCAATAATTTCCCGGAAACAAAAAGTGCCATTATGGCAAATGAATATATCTCAAAAATGAAGGGAACAGTACAGGAATATAATACGTCAGAATTATTAATTGAGGCAAATAAATATTTAGAAGCAAGAAATTATGATAAAGCTATTCAGTTCTATGATAATGTTTTAAGTAAAAATCCGGGAGAGATTTATGCTTATTACGGGAAAGGTCTGGCTTATTTCTGGAAAGGAGATTTTTCTTCTGCCATAACCAATCTGGAAAAAACAGGAAAATCCAATAAAAATATACCTGACATGTATCTGTATCTGGGACAGGCTTATTATAAAACAGGAGATAAAAACCGGGCAATGGAAAACTTTAATTATTGTGTCAATAATTTCCCCGGTACGAAGAGTGCCATCACGGCACATAGCTGTATCATGACATTAAATAATTCAGAACAGGCAAATAATTCTACGCGGCCGGATAATTCTCCTCAGACAAACACTTCCGCTCCATTCAATGCAGACGCTTTGCTGACTGAAGCAAAAACATATCTGGAAAACAAAGATTATGATAAAGCCATTGCAATATATAATGAAATTTTACTTAACAATCCCGATGAAATCAACGCTTATTATGGTAAAGGCAAGGCTTATTATGAAAAAGGTGATTATGCCAGTGCGGAAATACAGTTTAAAGGGGTTTTATCCATAAATCCTGACGAACGTAACGCCTGTAATGCTCTCGGATTTTTATATCTAAGAAAAGGAAATTATACCGGATCTGTTGATTATACTACAAAAGCAATCACTTTAAACCGGAATGATTACGGAGCATATTATGTGCGCGGGATGGCATATTATGCTCTTGGCAGAGAAAAAGATGCTTTAAGTGATTTCAAAAAGGTTATTCAAATCAGTCCCGATTCTCAGGAAGGGATAAATGCAAAAAAATGGATAATAGAACTGGAGAAAAAAAAGCCCACACCGCGAGACGGGCCACCGCCGGGAGACGGGCCACCGCCGGGAGATGGGCCGCCACCGGGGCCGCCGCCGGGAGGAGGGGTGCCACATTAGCTAAGTACCGTAACAGGTAAAAGGGTACCCGTAAAAAGCTTCTGCCTGGCAGGCTCTGGAGAAGAAAAATTAGTCTTTTATATAGAATTAAAAATTAAATAAGGGTTAATTTATTGTCTGTAAAACAAATGATATAAGGCAAATGATTTTTCTTCGTAAGAGCCTGCCGGGCAGAAGCTGATGAAATATTTAATAACTTACCAGGAGCAATAATTAAGTAAACAACAGGAGGTTTTTTTATGAAACTATCATTTATCCGGTTAATGATTTTTATAGTAAGTACAGCTATTTTTTTCACAGGCTGTCAGAAAGAGGAAAACAAAACTTCTTCACCGGGCAAATTAAAGATTGCCCTCATACTTCCCAGCGGGAAAGACGACCTTTCCTGGGCTGAAAGTATGTATGACGGCCTCATAGCGGTTCAGAAAGAAGAAGATATTGAAGTAAGTGTAACTGAAAAACAACCTAACCCTGTAGATGCAGGGA
>DAIOEN010000174.1:0-14952 GCA_036746235.1 Vulcanimicrobiota bacterium
AAAATCGGAAATATGTATTTCTTTGAGCAAAATATTACACCCCCAAATTCAGTGAGCAGTGAGCAGTTATCAGTGAACTTCTGGCACTTTTATGCTATATAATAAATTATATTCGCTGTTCACCGGTCACCGGTCACTGTTCACTGTTCACTGGTCACTGTAAAAACTCTTCATGAGCTTTTTCCACACAGTCAATTATTTTATCTGATATATTTACTATATGATCTTTCATTCTGTCAAGACAGAGTAAAAATTCGATATTTCCGGCAGGGCCCTGAACAGGAGAATAGTCAATTCCGACAGGATACAGGTTTATAGTATTGCAGAAAGATACTATATCTTTTAAGACCTTAATATGAATTTCTTTTTTCCTGACTACACCACCTTTGCCTACCTGATTTTTCCCTGCTTCAAACTGGGGTTTTACAAGAGCTATTATCTTTCCGTCCGGTAAAAGAAATTCTCTGGCTACAGGTAATATCTTTGTAAGAGAAATGAAAGAAACGTCGACAGATATAATATTAACAGATTCAGGTATCTGCTCCGATGAAATATATCTTGCATTGGTTCTTTCAATATTAACAACCCGTTCATCATTACGTAATTTCCATGCCAGCTGGCCATATCCTACATCTACTGCATATACTCTGGACGCGCCATGGATAAGCATACAATCGGTAAATCCTCCGGTAGAAGCGCCAATATCCAGACAGATAGATCGTGTGACATTTATATTAAATTCCCTGAGAGCTTTCTCTAATTTCATGCCTCCTCTGCTTACATAGGGACAGAATGAACCTTTTATTACAATTTCTGCTTCTTCCCTGCATGTCTGACCCGGTTTATCAAATCTCTGACCGTTTACGTAAACAACTCCAGCCATTATAGAACTTCTGGCTTTCTCACGGGTAGGAAATATACCTTTTTGTACCAGAAGAAGATCAAGTCTGATTTTTTTATTCATAGTGAGTAAATAAATTCTATTATACAGGTAATATTCCTTTATTCATTATTTGCAAAGACAGGAATAATATATTATAATGCCCATTAGACAAATTTCATTCTATGGCAGAAAGCAAGAGAAAAATATGAATGAATTAATGAAAACAATCTCATTAACAGGTATAATTATAATATTAACTGTTATAGTTTTTTATCCCTCACTGAATAATGGTTTTACTAACTGGGACGATCATTTTTATATACAGGCCAATAAGGATATTCATAATCTGTCCTGGGAAAATATAAAAAATATATTCACGTCGGCCTATGTGTTGAATTATCATCCTTTAACAACTCTATCTTATGCACTGGAATATCATTTTTTTAACGTGAACCCTTTTATTTATCATTTCACCAACCTTTTATTCCACTTATTTAATACCTTACTGGTATTCTGGTTTATATTTATTCTTACTGAGAACAAATCTTCATCCTTTCTGGCATCCATCCTTTTTGGAATACACCCTCTTCATGTAGAATCAGTAGTATGGATCTCGGAAAGAAAGGATGTTCTTTCAACATTTTTCTTTTTACTTTCCCTCATAAGTTACATATATTATCAGAAACATGAAAAAATAAATTATTTAGATAAAACGCATATACATAATTTTCATCTAAAGCTTTATTTTAAGTCCTTAAAAATTAAATTTCCTGTATATTTAACATATTACTATCTTTCAATCATAGCAATGATTTTCTCTCTTTTATCAAAAGCTATGGGCATTACTTTACCTTTTATAATATTACTCTGTGATTATTATATGAACAAAAAACAGGTTAAATTAAGAGATAAAATTCCTTTTTTCATATTAGCTTTTGTATTCGGTATAATAGGGCTGATTACCCAGAAATCAGCAAATAAAGCAATGACTTATATGTCCTATACATTATTCGATAATATATTTGTGGCATGTTATGGCCTGATATTTTATATAGTGAAACTCTTTCATCCTGTAAATCTTTCTGCATTGTATCCATATCCTGAAAAAATAAATAATACATTACCTCTTTCTCTTCTCATATCACCGGTTATTGTGATAGTTTTAATCATAGCAGTTTTATGGTCCGTAACATATACGAAAAAAATTTTATTTGGCAGTGCATTTTATCTTATTACTATATGTCCTGTTCTTAAATTAATACCTATAGGTGGAGCAATAGTTGCCGATCGATATATGTATATACCGTCAATAGGATTATTTTATATTATAGGAGAATGTTTTAACTGGATATATAATAAAAATATTAAATATAATAATGGCAAGAACGTTTCTCTAATAATTATAGTATGTGGAGCAATAATATCATTGTCTCTTTTAACTATGGAACGATGTATGATATGGGAAAACAGCATAACCCTCTGGGATGACGTTATAAATAAATATCCTGTAGCTGAAGCCTATTATAATCGTGCCATCGAATATGAGCTAAAAGGTAATTATGAAACATCTATAGAAGATTATACAAAAGCAGTAAAGATATATGGTCTTTTTGCTCAGGCTTACAATAACAGAGGAAATATTTATTATAAGCTAAAAAAATATGACCTGGCTATGGAAGACTATGATATGGTATTAAAGATTAACCCCGACCTTGCAAAAACGTACAGGAATCGCGGAATGATATATGTCATTAAAGGACAGTATGATAAAGCCATTAAAGATTTCAGTGAAGCTTTAAAATTAGAACCGGATTATATAGAAGCATATCAGAACAGAGGTACAGCCTATGGGACAATAAAAGAATATAATAAAGCTATTAAAGATTTTACAGAGATATTATATAGAGATCCTCATAATAAAGAAGCACTCTTCAATCGCAGCCTTACATATTTTTATACCGGTGATTACGACAGAGCATGGAATGATATACATAATATGAAGATATTAAACTATGACATAAATCCTGTCTTTCTTGAAGATTTAAAGGCAAAGTCAGGAAAAAATAAATTTAGTGAGTAGTAAGTAATGAATAGTGAATAGAAGATAGATTCCACTCCCTAAATTCTTTCACGTACACTGAAGCTGATTTCTTGAGATAACATTTTCCTGGCCTTATTTACTATTCCTGCAGGGTAAAGGCCGCATTTTTCATATAAAACCTTTGTAGAACCTGCATCTATAAAAGAATCCGGTATACCTGTTCTGCATAATTTAATATTATCTATTTCGTTTTTCTCCAGTACCTCCATAACTGCACTTCCAAGACCGCCTGCCAGTGCATTATCTTCAACGGTAATTATATGTTTACATTCAATAGCGGAATTTATTATTAATTCTTCATCAAGAGGTTTTATAAATCTCAAATTTATAACCCTTGTAGAAATATCTTCTTTTTCCAGCATAACTGCTGCGTCAAGGGCAGTTCTTACCATATTCCCTGCAGCCATAATAACAAGACTGTGACCGTCTTTTAAAATCTCTCCCTTACCATAAGGAATAGCACCAGGAGTTTTTTTCACGGGCACACCCATAACTTCACTTCTGGGATATCTTATAGCACATGGTCCGTTATGTTTCAGTGCAGTATAAAGCATATCCTGCATTTCATCTTCATCCTTCGGTGACATAATGGTGAGATTGGGAATACACCTTAAATAAGATATATCAAAAACACCATGATGTGTGGGGCCATCATCTCCGACAAGACCTGCCCTGTCAAGACAGAAAGTAACAGGTAGATTTGAAAGACATACATCCAGAAGAATCTGATCGAAAGCACGCTGTAAAAAGGTTGAATAGATTGCGACTACCGGTCTTGCACCTTTTGCTGCAAGGCCTGACGCAAGAGATACTGCATGTTGTTCTGCTATACCTACATCAAAGAATCTGCAAGGGAATTTTCTGGCAAAATCAGACAACCCTGTGCCATCAGGCATGGCGGCAGTTATAGCCACTATAGAAGAATCTTTTTCTGCCATCTTTACAAGAGATTTCCCGAAAGACTCGGAATAGGTAATCCTCACCTTTTTCTTTCTCGGTTTTCCTGTTTCTATATGAAAGGGTGACGTACCATGAAGACATGTAGCATCCTGTTCTGCTGGAATATATCCTTTACCTTTTTTGGTAAGGACATGAATAAATCTCGGTCCTTTCATGGTTTTAGCCTTTTCAAAAGTTTCCAGAAGAAGAGGAATATTATGTCCGTCAAAAGGTCCGAGATAGGTAAAACCAAGCATTTCAAATAACATACCATGAACAAGAAGCTGTTTTATACTCTTTTCCAGTTTCTGCGTGGTAAGCCACATAGTGGGGCCTATGGCAGGTATACGGGCTATGATGCCATCTATATCTTCTCTGAGTTTCTTGTACGTAGGAGCCATACGCATCTGGTTAAGATAACGGGACATAGCACCAACATTCGGTGAAATTGACATAGTATTGTCATTTAAGACTATAATGATATTTGCACCAATATGGCCTGCATGATTTAAGGCTTCAAAAGCCATTCCGCCGGTCATGGCTCCGTCTCCTATGACTGCTATATATTGATTATTATTTCCGCAGAGTTCACCTGCTTTTGAAAGGCCAAGAGCCATAGAGATGGATGTGCTTGTATGGCCTGTATTGAAATGATCGTGAGGACTTTCTTCCCTTCTGGGGAACCCGCAGATACCTCCCGGCTGTCTCAGGGTATGAAAAGAGTTTTTCCTACCTGTTAAAATTTTATGGGTATAACACTGATGGCCTACATCCCATACAATCTTATCGTCAGGGCTGTTAAATATTCTGTGTAAAGCAACTGTAAGCTCCACTACTCCAAGATTAGATCCCAGATGTCCTCCTGTATTTGATACAACTTCAATTATAGTCCGTCTTATTTCAGATGACAGTTCTTCAAGTTCTGCAGGGGAAAGAGCTTTTAAATCTTTCGGATCATTAACTCCGGGAAGCAGATGTTTCATTATGCTAAAACTCCTCTCATAAATAATCGTGACCCGTGACGCGTGACGCGTGACGCGAGGATTACGGACAAAACCAATCGACTACAATCATTGCAGCCATACAATATGTTAAAATTTTCTATCAGAAAGATACCACGCAATCTGACGCAATCTTTCTGCTTTTTTACCTAAAGGTTCAAGAGATTTCACAGCTTCTTCCGTCAGTTCATGAACTTTTCTTTTAGCTTCTTCCTGATTATATACAGATAGAAAACTATTTTTCAATTTATCTTTATCAAAATCCAGTACATCATCCATTATCTGAAAAGCAAGTCCGAGATTTTCCGCATACACTGTAAGAAGGGAAAGACATTCTTCGGAAGCCAGATTCAATAAAGCTCCCGCCCTTACAGATACCCTTATAAGGGCACCTGTTTTCATTTTATGAAGATTTTCGAGTCCTTCCACTGTCTCCTGATTACATGTCAGATCGATAACCTGTCCTCCAACCATTCCGGATATGCCGGCAGCAAAGGCAATCTCATTGATAGTATGAAGTACATTACCGGCAGATGAGGAAATATAGTTACAGGAAAGAACTTCAAAGGCCAGGGTAAGCAGTCCGTCTCCTGCAAGGAGAGCAGTTGGTTCATCGAACTTTCTGTGGCATGTCAGCTGTCCCCGACGGTAATCATCATTATCCATACAGGGCAGATCATCATGGATAAGGGAATAATTGTGGATAAGCTCTATTGCACAGGCTGCAGGAAGGACAGCTTCATCTTTTCCTCCCACTGCTTCCGAACTGGCAAGACAGAGTACAGGACGAAATCTCTTACCACCCGTAAAAAGAGAATATTCTATAGCCCGTGCAAGTATCCCGCCTGATGATAAATTACGGTCAATAAAAATCTTTCTTAAATAATCTTCTACTAAAATCTTCTTTTTATATAAATATTCTTTAATATCTGACATTTCAGTGACCAGTGACCAGTGGCCAGTGACCAGTGACCGGTGAATATAGTTTAATACAAATAATATAACTGATAACTGGTAACTGATAACTGTTCACTGTTACTACATCCTTACATCAAAATCATTATATTTCCCTGTATATTCTCCCCATTCTACATCGGCATCGGAGACATAGGAAGAACGGGGGCCTCTTGTAATAACAGGTATTACACTGTCTATTATATCCTTATCTCCTTCAATCAGAACCTCTACGTCACCATTCCATAGGTTTCTTACATATCCTGTAAGAGGATATGGCTCCATGCTCCTGTAAACATAATACCTGAATCCAACCCCCTGAACCCTGCCCGTTACAATAATACGGACAGAAACCTTATTATTCTCTCTCATATAAAAAACTCCTCCCCTTACAAGGTTTTTATTCAAAAGTTTTATTTTTTTGCGTGATCCGTGATCCGTGATCCGTAATGCGTGTTTTCACCGGTATCGAGCGAACACAGGGGGTCGCCCCATACCATTCACTCTTCACACTTCACCCTTCACTTTTCACTTTTCACTACTCACGACTCACTACTCATCAGGTGGAAGAACCACTCCGTCTACAACAGTATCATCAATCTTTCCACTGTTAGAAGGCCCTGTAGTCTTTCTGCCGCCATTATCGGTAGTCCCGCCGCTTTCTGAATAATTAGACATATTTTTTCTATGGGTCATAGTACATGTCATAGTAGGTTCAGTTCCAGGTTCGAACATATGCTCCGCCTCAGGGCAGTTATGACCGGGTAAAAGGCCGGAAATAGAACATACCTTTACCTTTACAAATTTACCTGATGGGAATTCAAAATCCCTTGCTTTAAGTCCTCTGTGGGCATAAAGCATAAATCTGCTCCATATCATGGCAGGATAATCTCCGCCATAGACATGATTCATAGATTGATTATCATCTCTCCCTACCCAGACACTGGCAGTATAATCAGGTGTAAATCCTACAAACCATGCATCTTTAAAATCACTTGTAGTACCTGTCTTACCTGCAGCAGGTCTATCTATACGGGCATTTGTTCCGGTTCCTGATTCTACGGCACCTTTAAGCATCTGAGCCATATTAAAAGCAGTATCAACAGATAAAATCTCTTCACCTCTCGGTCTGCTGTTATCTTCAATAATATTTCCGTCACTGTCCACTATTTTTATTATAGTAGTAGGCTCAAATTTTATACCCATATCAGGTATTACGCTTACGGCAGATGCCATTTCAAGAGGAGAAACGGTTGCAGAACCAAGAGCAAGGGAAAGAACAGGAGGAAGTTTTTCCTTTATTCCCATCTTATGAGCATAATTTATGACCGTATCAATTCCTACATCATCAATAGTTTTAACAGCAACTACATTTCTGGACCATCTTATGGCATCTCTTAAAGATATGGCACCATAAAATTTATGGTCCGAATTCATAGGACTGTAACTTTCTCCGCCGGGAGTAGTGAAAGTAACAGGACTGTCGTAACAGGTGCTATCAGGAGTATACCCCCGCTCAAGGGCAGCAGTATAGACAAAAATCTTAAATGAAGACCCCGGCTGTCTCTTGGCCTGCCATGATCTATTAAACTGATCATTCTGTTTATATTCATATCCTCCAACCATAGCCCTGATATAACCTGTCTTATTCTCTATACATACGAGTGCCCCCTGGTCACAGTAAGCATATCCGCTTATACCATAGTCAACTCCCCATCTGACACAATCCTGTCCATAATTCTGTAATTTACTGTCAAGTGTACTGTATACTCTGAGACCTCCTCTGTATATTTTTTCAGATCCATATTTTTTTACAAGTTCCTGAAGGCAGTAAGTACTGAAATAAGGTGATTTAAATCCTTTAAAACCAATAGGCTTATAATCTATTACACTGACAGGGGAAGCCATAGCTTCTTTTGCCTCAAGAGTGGTAATGTATCCAAGTTCTTTCATTCTCAGAAGAACAAGATTTCTTCTTTTTCTGGCAGCTTCCATATTTACATAAGGTGAATAAAGAGAAGGAGCCTGAGGAAGTCCTGCAAGTAATGCCGCTTCTTTTAAATTGAGTTTCGACACTGATTTTCCGAAATAAATTTCCGACGCAGCCTCCACTCCAAAGGCGCCGGAACCGAAAGGAATCTGGTTTAAATAAAGTTCAATTATTTCTTCCTTGGTAAAACGCCTTTCTATTTCCAGAGAAAGCAACATCTGCTTTACCTTACGCTTATAGGTCTGTTCGGAAGAGAGAAAAAGGTTTTTGGCAAGCTGCATCGTTATAGTACTTCCGCCCTGGCTGATTTCATTACCTTCAAGATTGGCAAACAATGCTCTTCCAAGGCCTTTAAAACTTATGCCGCTGTGGGTAAAAAACTGGTCGTCCTCTATTGCCATTACTGCTTTTATAAGATTTCTGGGGATTACAGGGAGAGGAACCCATGTTCTGTTTTCTTCATAAAGCTCTGCTATTAAATCTCCGTCACTGGAGTACATCCTTGTAGTTTCAACAGGTTTATATTCAAGAAGAGAATTTACATTAGGCAAACCTTTCGAGCAGGTAATTACAATACCTGTAGCAATTCCTGCCATTGCTATTGACGGCAGGATAAAGATTACCATAATCAGGGTAAATACTTTTCTCAATTTTCTAAAGATATGATGCCGTCTTTTAGTCACATAAAGAATTTAAAGTTTAAAGTTTAACGTTTTATATGAAAACAATGAAGTCTTATGCTTCCCTGCTGTTAATTTCCATATCTGGTTGTGACCGCTCAGTTCATGCCTGTTAGAAAGAAAAACTCTAAACTCTAAACTAGCTCCCCTTCTATAATATCTTCTATTAATTTACCGAGTATACCGTTAATAAAACGGGAAGATTTTTCATTACCGAATTTCTTCGCCAGTTCAACTGCTTCATTTGCCGTAACATTATAGGGTATATCCTGTATAAAAATTAATTCGTACAGGGCCATGCGGATTATATTGAGATCAATTACTGAAATTCTATCAATCGCCCAGTTTGTGGAATATTTTTCTATTATATAATTCAGATAACCTTCTTTTTCGATAACACCTTCTATAAGCCTGACAGTTAACGTTCTGTCTTCCTCAGTAGAATCCATAAAATCAGAGAAAAAACATGAGAAAACATGTTCTATAATATTTAACGTTCTTATCAGGGCAGACTTCTGACCTTTAAGATAAAAAACCTGCCCCAGAAAACTCGAGTAAATATTCCTTTTACTCCATGGAGCATTCAGGATCTTTTCTATAGATTGAAAAGGTAATCTCTCTTCAAAGGTTATAAAAGGATGTTCCCTGTATTCTCCTCTGATTAAAGTGTATAACAAATCTCTTGTAGAGCAAACATTACCTTTTCCTATATCTATAGCATATAAAATCTGTAATGCCTGTTCACGCTGTCTTCTCCTGCTCATAATGTCTTATTTATCCTTGAAAGCACGGTCAATAAAATCTGTCCCCATTCTGCCTTCCACAAAAATAGGATGTTCAAGGGACTTGATATGAAAAGGTATAACTGTCTTAATACCCAGAATTTCAAATTCTCCAAGGGCTCTCAACATGCGGGCAATAGCTTCTTTTCTGTCAATACCCCATGAAACAAGCTTTGCAAGCATAGAATCATAATAGGGATTAACATACATACCTGCCTGCATATATGTATCTATTCTGATACCGGGGCCTCCCGGCATAGTAAATCTGCTTATCTTGCCGGAAGAAGGAGAAAAAAATCTGTCAGGATCTTCTGCATTTATTCTGCATTCTATACTGTGGCCTCTTATGGTAATATCTTTCTGAGAAAATCTTAATTTTTCTCCCATGGCAACTCTTATCTGTTCTTTAACAAGGTCTATACCTGTTACCATTTCAGTAACGGCATGTTCAACCTGTATCCTTGTATTCATTTCAAGAAAATAATACTTTTTCTTTTCCTGATCAAATAAAAATTCCATAGTGCCGGCTCCAGTATAACCAACCATTCTGGCACATTTTACTGATACAGAGCCTATTTCTTTTCGTAATTCCTGGGTAAGGACAATAGAAGGACTTTCTTCAATCAATTTCTGATTTCTCCTTTGAACAGAACAATCTCTTTCTCCCAGGTGTATTACATTGCCGTAATTATCGGCCATTATTTGAAACTCTATATGCTTTGGACTTACAAGATATTTCTCCACATAAAGCCTGTAATCCCCGAAAGCACCTTTTGCTTCAGCCTGAATAATAGGCCAGAGATTTTCCAGTTGCTGAGGATTCTGTATAATCCTCATGCCTTTTCCTCCGCCACCGGCAGCAGCTTTTACCATAACCGGATATTCCAGTTCCTCTGCTACTTTTAAGGCCTCAGGCAGTGTTTCCAGTATATCACTTCCCGGAACTATAGGAGCTATATTTCCCAGTGTTTCTCTTGCTTTAGCCTTATCTCCCATAGTCTGTATCACCCGGGCAGAAGGGCCGATAAACTTCAATCTATATTGTTCACATATTTCGGCAAATTTTGCATTTTCCGCAAGAAAGCCATAACCGGGATGAATTGCATCTGCACCTGATATTTGAGCAGTGCTTATTATATTCAATATATTAAGATAACTATCGGCAGGTGAAGCACTCCCTATACAATAGGCTTCATCTGCCATTCTTATATGAAGAGACGTATCATCTGCTTCGGAATAAACAGCTACAGTCTTAAGGCCCAGCTCTTTACAGGCTCTTATTATTCTTATAGCTATTTCTCCTCTGTTGGCAACAAGTACCTTCTCAAATGACATTCCATTACTCCTTATAATAAATTCTAACCTTTACTTATTCTGAACAGTAACTGCCCATATTCTACTATTTCATCCTGTTTTACAATTACATCCAGAAGAATTCCATCTACAGGAGAATTTATTTCAAAAATTAAATTCATGCACTTTACAGTACCGAGTAACTGACCTGTTTCAATTTTATCTCCCGAATTAACCCCTTCTTTAGTCTGATGAAATATTCCTACCCAGGAAGATCGTATATCTTCAATCTGTATATCCGGTTGTTCCTGCAAAACTGCTGTTTCTTCACTGTGAGGAAAATCAACATGAGACAGAGGAAAAGTCGAAACTTCAAATTTCTTAATCAAAACCTTCAGGTCAGGTCCATGTATAGATACTTCGGAAAAATTATTTTTAGAAGATTTTTCTATAAAATTTATTAATTTATTCTTTACAAAAGAGGTAAAAGTTTCTTCCATATCAGGCTCTTTTCAGATAACTTCTGGTTCTTGTATCAATCTGAAGCGTATCTCCTATCTCTATAAATAACGGAACCTGAATAACGGCACCAGTTTCCATAGTAGCAGGTTTTGAAGCTCCTGTAGCTGTATCACCGCGAAATCCCGGTTCTGTCTGAACAACTTTGAGCTCAACAAAATTCGGGAACTCTACACCTATGATAGAACCTTCATAATACATAACCCTTATAACCATAGTATCTTTTAATAAGTCAATATTCTCTCCGAGAAGATTGGCCGGTATAGGAACCTGATCGAAGCTCTGGTTATCCATGAAGAAATACTCTGTACCTGTACTGTAAAGATACTGCATTTCATGGTATTCTATCATAGCCTGTTTGAGTTTTTCTCCTGCCTTGAAGGTATGTTCAAGGGTGTTACCTGACTTGAAACTTTTAAGCTTTGTTCTGACAAAGGCAGCTCCTTTACCAGGTTTAACATGCTGGAAATAAACGATAGTATAAACATCATTGTTAAATTCGATAGTGAGACCTGTCTTAAAATCAGACGTAGTTATCATAAATTTCTCCTTTCGAAACTCAAATAAAGTTTTATTATTATATCATTTAAAAAAATATATGTAAATCACTTTGTACCAAATTGCTATCAAGGATTGTGTTTTTTTATGACAGGTAGATTTACTTCTACTGGAAATTATAATTGATTTCATAAATCTATTAATTGATGAGGGTGATGGGTTATGGGTTAAGAAGCTCCAGAACCCGGAACCCAAAACCTGAGACATTTAATTAATTTTCATTTATATATAAAATATCAATCTTTTGTCAGGTCTCTTATTTCTTCAATATACCTTCTGGCTCTTTTAGTCAGGCTGGTGCCGGCATCTTTGTTTATACATATGCCAAAATGCCTTATCGCCTGTGTTCTGTCTCCGATTATCTTATATAAAAGACCTATTTCAAAATGAATATTCAGGTCATCAGGGTTAATATTAAGATACTTCTCATAATTTTTTATAGCAGGTTTAAACTCTCCGGCCTTTTTATGGACCTCTGCCATATTTATATATATATTTGTCATATTAGGATTATTATCTAAAATTTTACGGTATTCTCCTATTGCCATTGTAAACTGTCCCTGTTTTGTTAACATTTTTGCCGAAGAAAGATTGTTTTTTAAATCCTCTGTCTTTATCTGCGGCGTTTTACTTTCTTCTGTAACATGAATCTCTCCGGCCTGAACTTCCTTCTGAAGTGACGTTCTCTTTTCTTCATGCACCTCAGATTTAACCTTCCGGGCAACAGGTCTTATAATATCTCTGGAAAGCTCAGTTTTCTCAATAATTCTCTGAGATATTTCTAATATTTCAGAAAGAGATATAGATTCTTTTGTTATTTTTTTAACTTTATCCCCTTTACTATGGTCTCTTTTTTCTTTCTTCATTTCTTCAGGAAGGCCTTCCGGTTTTCTTCCTTTTAACTTTTCTGCAGTCTTTTTTTGCTTTAAAGCCAGGTACTTCTTATAACTTTCTACTGCCAGATCGGATCGGTTAACTTTTTTATAAATACTTCCCAGTGTATAATAAACTTCCAGGAATTCATTATCTATCGAAAGAGCTTTCTCACATAATTCGATGGCTTCATGAATTTTTTGCTTATCTATCAAATCCAGTGCCTTATTATAGTAATCCCATACTATTTCTTTCTCATTCCCTTCTCGTATGAAAATCTCTTCCAATATCAGTTTCTCTGTATTCTCCACATCCCCGGTATCAAATTCCTTTTCTTCTTCCAGGGGAATCTCTTCTAATATCAGTTCCTCTATATTCTCCACATCTTCAGTATTAAATCCCTTCTCTTCTTCAGGAGGAATCTCATCTGTATACTCCACATCTCCAGTATCAAATTTCTTTTCTTTCTCAGGAGGAATCTCATCTGATATGAGGTCATCTTCAGCATCAAATAATAATGACTTCTCTTCAAAGGTAAAGTCTTCCCAGAAATCATCATCAATATTTATATCTACCCCTTCATTGTCAACAAAAAAATCACATGGAGGGGTTTCATCAAAAGCAAGTTCTTCAAGATCCAGTTCTGCCGGTTTATTAAAATCTTCATAGCTATCTTCGTCCTTCACATCTGCAGAAGATGAAGAAGATAAATGATTTAAAACCTTTTGTAGATCCTGTTTTATTTCACTGACTTTTTTATATCTTTCACTGAGATTTGGCTTCAGGGCACGGCTTATTATTTCTTCCAGCAAAGGAGTAATTTCAGAAATGTTCGTACCTTCAAACGTTTGCTGAATAAAAGGTAATGGTTTGATGCCGGTAAAAAGATTATAGAGAGTAGCACCAAGAGCATATATATCACTGGCAAGGACAGGCTTACCCATATATTGTTCAGGAGGCATAAAACCTATGGTGCCTATCCTGGTTCTCTGAGATTCATTTAAATCCGGCTGAATGACACAGGCTATACCAAAATCTATTAATATTACTTTACTGTCTGACGTTCTGATCATTATATTGGAAGGTTTAAGATCTCTATAAATAACAGGAGGAACATAATTATGAAGATATTCGAGAACTTCGCAGATTTCAATTCCCCAGTTCAGCACATCTCTGTAAGGGAGGCCGGGATTACCCTGTTCAGTAAGTAAAGTCTGCAAATCACATCCTTCTATAAAATCCATTACCAGATAATAACGATCTTCTTCTATAAAATAATCTGTTACCCTGGGAAGGCCCATATGATGAAGTTGAGATAATAAATTGGCTTCACTTCTAAATTTTCTGATAAGATATCGACTTTCCTGCTCCGAATCAATCCAGTAAGGCCTGAGTTCTTTAACGGCAGAGAATTTTTTCATATGTAAATCCTCCACTTTATAAACAGCTCCCATACCTCCTGCCTTAATGAGCTTCTCTATAATATATCTTTCTCTCAAAACAACATTTTTTCGTAAAGCATACCCTCTGGTACCATGAGTCTCTCTCTTAATAGCCAGAGATTTACCACATTTTTTACAGAATTTTGCAATATCCCTATTTTTCTCACCACATTCAAGACAACACTTAATCACAACTACACCTCGGCTATTTGAAAAATTGGTAATGCTTTACACTAATGCAGAGTATTTATATAAAAATGATGAAGTCTTATGCTTCACTGTCTATTCATTTTCATATCTGGTTGTGACCGCTCCGGTCATGCCTGTTAGTTAAAATATAAAATATTATATCATATAACACAACATAAATAAAATTATTTTGCTGACTTTTTCCCGAATTTACTTTCTGTACCGCTCAGTAATCTCTTAATATTGGCTCTGTGGCTGTAAATAACCAGAAGAGCAGAGAGGACTGTAAGAAACAGATAGGCATAACATTCAGGTTTTGCCCGGTAAAAGACTATTACCAGCAGAGGGCTGCAGCCCATACCAATTATAGAGCCGAGAGAAATATAACGTGTTACGCAGACAATAGCGGCAAATATGACAAATCCGATAAGAGCTATACGATAATCAAGGGCAAGAAAAATCCCGAGATTTGTAGCAACACCTTTACCTCCTTTAAAGTTTAAAAATACAGAATAAGTATGACCCAGTACTGCTATAATACAGACAAAAACGACTCCCCAGCCGGCGGGAAGGAATGGCACGACAAGAAATTTCTTTGCCAGAAGTACCGGTACAAGAGCCTTTCCTGCATCACATAAAAGAGCTATAATACCCGGCACAGGACCTATTACACGCCATACATTGGTGGCGCCGATATTACGGCTGCCATGTTCTCTCACGTCTATTCCTGCCCATAATTTACCTGTTA
>DAIOEN010000175.1:0-14898 GCA_036746235.1 Vulcanimicrobiota bacterium
CTACAGGGGAAAAAGCGAAGAATCCCCGGTTATATGGTATGAGATTTTCTTCTTATATAACAATCTGGTTTATTATATTACTGGGAATAAATATTTATGCTCTCCTGTGCCGTTTCTGAAAATAGGACAGGGATTAAAGGGATTAAGGCAGGGATTTATGAGATTACACTTTTCAGGTAAAGAATTTTTATGAAAATATGAAAGAATTTATTGAACATCTCGAAAAAGCAATAGAAGATTCTGATATTAAAACCCTTCGAGCTGAAATACTTTCTATGGAAAATAAAGAAGAAAAATATAAGGAAGAGTTCAGGAAAAGAAAGGGCAGAATTCTTATATTGCTCTGGGGAGGACTGGATTTTGAAGATTTTATAAATCTTTTGAGTCTTCCTTCCTTCAGTCCATATGAAAGAGCAGATTTTCTCTCAAGGATTGTTCCATCACTTGAAACAGATCTTCTGATTAAATTTATTGACCGATACGGTATAGATACCTTTATAAATGAAGGTAATCTCTATCACTTTCTTCTTGAACACCATGATGAGAGAATAAGGGAAAAAGTGAAAAAATCAATCATAACTTCTGTTCCACCGGGGTCTACTGTTATATGGCAGCAAAGTCAATCAGAGAAAGATCTTAAAAATTCTTACAGGAAATCGGCTGTTGAAGATCTTAAAAAATATAAAGTCTTTTTTCCACGGGAAGAACTTATAGTATTCTTTAAAATAAAACTATCAGCAGAAGAAATTACAGGACTGAAAAAAATAATACCTCATATAGATACAGATTTGTTATTTAAACTTACAGAATTCCGGGTTATACATGAAAGTGACAGATTGATAGACGGGACTATTCAAAATGAATTGATCAATCGCTCCGGCCCTGATGTGAGTCAAAAAGCAATAGCACTCATAGAAAATACCTTAATAAAACTTAATTATTATGTTAAAAACAGACGAAATGAGAGTGTGGAAATAGAAAAGATAAATACAGGGAAATTCCTTAAAATCCTTTCTTCCAGAAAAGATCCCGGTAACAGGGCATATATGATTAAATTCTTTGAAAGACTTCCCCTTTATATTGACTATGATCACGGCTATGACGGCATTATAAGAACAGTAATGGAATTTATGGCAAATAATTTTGATTCAGATCTTTATGAATCTGTCATCAAAAAAATTAAACCCCTTTCTCCGGAAGAACTGATTATTTTTAATAGAAAATTCACGGAAAGTACATATTCCAGAAAGATTTCTCTCATTCTGTATTTTTCAAAACTTATTGACCACATGTCACATAAAGAGAGATTCAGCCTTCTCTATTCTCTCTCTTATTGCCTATATTTTGATCCTCCGGGGAATCGTCCTTTACAGATAAGAGGAGAACATTATTTCGAAACGTGGAAGAAATATAAGATTCCATACACTGTTCCCGGACTCCCTGAGAAGGATTTTATAAATATTCTGTTAAAGCCTGTCAATATGAAAACCTGGTCCTGTTACAGCAGGGTTCTTACAGATATGATAATCAGGACTTATATTAAAGATCTGCCTCCATTGTGCAGTTCTAAAGATAAAATTTTATGGAACCTTACAGGTTATATTCTCTGGTTTCAGTCAGAAGAAACTAAAAAGACTATGGCTGATTTTTTTATAAAAAGCCAGCTTATTATGTTATTATTTTATATAATTTCCCGGTTTTCCCTTAAACTATCAGGATTTCTATTAGAAGAAACTGTCACTCTGTTCTGGATTTTTCTATTTGCTGTTATGGACTGGAAATTTACTGTTAATATGTATATTAAAAAAATATATTATAACCCACGATATATATTTATTTTATGGTTTATAACCTGGTTAATTACAATAGGAATAATCAATTTTTACCCTTTTATACTGAATTTTTGCCAGATGATTTTATACAAATAGAAAATAAACAGTGTCAGATAAATTCTTCACACAATATTCACAGCTTCTTCATAACTTATTCACAGGTTTATGTTATAATTGCTTTATCTATAAAAAGGAGGAGTATGTTATGAGTATGAAATCTGCCAGGTTATTTGTAGAGAGAATGAATACAGATCAGGACTTTAAAAAGAAAGTTGCTGAATGTAAAGATGAAAAGAGCCGTATGGATTTTGTAACATCTCACGGGTTTGATTTCAGTAAAGAAGAAATAGAAGTAATAAAATCAGAACTCGGTGAAGAAGATCTCGGTAATTTATCCGGTGGTAGCTGTCTTGTCCATATAGGAATTCAATTTTATGTGTAACAGTAGTGAATCTTACTCTTCAGGGAGAATCTTATGAAAATATTATTTGTAGAAAATATACAGCATATCAGTGTTAATTCCAGACACATAATATCAACAGGATTGTTGAGTCTGGCCACTGTTTTAAAACAAAAGGGATATGATATTGAAATATTGAGTTTTACCCATTTATTTACTCAAAAAATAATCGATTATTCTCCTGATCAGATGAAAAAACTGGAGATTATGTGTGATTTCATAATAAATAAAAAGCCTGCTATTGTTGGCTTTACTACCATGTGTAATTCCTTTCATAACAGTTTGCTTCTGGCCCGGTTGATTAAAGAAAGAGACGAGAAAATTAAAATAATCCTGGGAGGTCCCCAGGCTTCAGTCTTTCCAGAAAGGATTCTTAAAGAATTCGCCTTTATAGATCTCATCTGCTACGGAGAAGGAGAAAATAAAATAGAAGCAATTATAAAGGGCATAGAAAATAATGATCTGACATCGGCACCGGGTATAGTATATCGTGAAAATAATCTGATTATCAGAAATGAAGATAATGGTATGGTGAGGAATTTAGATGAACTTCCCGAACTGGATTATGATTTAATTCCTTATTGCAGTGAATTAATTAAAATCAGCATACATACAGGAAGAGGATGTCCTTATAAATGTGTCTTCTGCTCCACTTCCAATTTCTGGCAGAGAAAATACAGATCAAAATCTATAGAAGGCATCTGCAAAGAAATAGAAACGGTAAAAGAGAAATTAAAGAAAGATGATCTTTTCTTTGAATTTACAAATGATAATATCTGTGTTGATTATAACTTTTTTACCGGTTTATGCAGGGCCCTGAAAGAAATAAATATTGCCTGGATGTGTTACGTAAGGCTCGACAGTCTGGATGAAGAGCTAATCAAACACATGTCAGACTCGGGGTGTAAGATAGTATTTATCGGTATGGAGACAGGCTCTCCTGCAATGCAGAAATATACAGGTAAAAACCTCAATCTTGAAAGAGTTGATTATGTAATAGATAATCTCTTAAAATATAAAATCAGACCCATTATATCATTTATATCAGGTTTCCCACAGGAGACTGAAGAGGACCTGGCATTGACGTTAAATATGTTTTATAAATTACTTAAAAAAGGAGTTTACCGGTGTGACCTCCATTCGGCATGTGTACTGAGCGGTACAAAATTATACGACGATTGTAAGGAGAGACTTGTGCTGAAAGATATTTATTCAAATATATCGGACAGTGTCAATTTTCCCGTTGCCCATTCTTTTGTTAAGGAAAATAAAGATCTCTTTTCTCATTTATATACCATTGAAGGCTCTCTTACAGATAAATATCCCTTTCTGGAAAAATTCTGTTCCTTTCTTATATGCGGTCTCTACAGATTATTCCCCGATACGATAGATTTATTGTTGAAAGCTTTTAATAATGATATGCTTCTGTTTTATAAAGATTTCATAGCCAGTTCAAATAGATTTGCCGCATTTTTTTCCAGTGGCGAACATATGAAAGATTTTGTCGAAGAAATACACATCCATAATAATACGATTATGTGTCTCGGAGAATATACAGGTAAGAAAAGGCGTGATGACTTTATTTTTGATATAGTTTATAGAACATTTCTACAGGAAAGAAAGGCCTTTGTCGGGAGGTTTATAAAATAATGAAAGGGTGAATTATTATGTCAGAAGAAAAGAAAGATTTATCAGGTAAAATTTTAGCAAGGGTACTGAAAGATGAGGTTTTCAAAAAAGCATTAATAAAAAATCCCGGCGAGGTTCTCGCTAAAGAATATGATATTAAACTACCTGAAGGGTTAACACTCAAAATACTGGAAGATACACCTGATATAAAACATGTAGTATTACCATGTATCAAACCGCCTGAACTGGAAGAATTATCGGAAGAAGTAATTGACAAAATAGCGGCAGGAGGATGGGAGGAAACCATGGCCATATCACTCGGTGGTCTTGGCCTTGGATGTCTGGTATGTCTGGGATATATATCAGTCGGCGGTTTGTGTTAATAGAGAAAGATCTGAATTAATAAATAATGAAAGGAAAAAAATATGTCAGAAGAGAGAAAAGATTTATCAGGTAAAATTTTAGCAAGAGTGCTGAAAGATGAGGATTTTAAAAAAACATTAATAGCCAGCCCCGGTGAAACCCTTTCTAAAGAGTATAATATTAAATTACCTGAAGGGTTAACACTCAAAATACTGGAAGATACGCCGGAAATAAAACATGTAGTATTACCATATATGGAACCGCCTGCACTGGAAGAGCTATCGGAAGAAGTAATTGATAACATAACGGCAGGAGATTCCTTTACACTGCCCGTATCTCTTGGAGGCCTGGGACTTGGATGTATTATCTATCTCATGACAGGAAAAAATTGTAATAGATAAAAACCGAAAGAGAGGATGAAGTATTATGTCAGAAGAAAAAAAAGATTTATCAGGTAAAATTTTAGCAAGGGTGCTGAAAGATGAGGATTTTAAAAAAGCATTAATAGAAAATCCGGGAGAAACTCTATCTAAAGAATATGATATTAAACTGCCTGAAGGTTTAACACTTAAAATACTGGAAGATACACCGGAGGTAAAACATGTAGTGTTACCATATATGGAGCCGCCTGCACTGGAAGAATTATCGGAAGAAGTAATTGATAATATAGCGGCAGGAGGATGGCAGGCAACAGTTGGCGTATCAATCACTGGTCTTGGTCTTGGATGTGTGTGGTATGTGGCAGGCGGCGGGGACTGTTAACAGAGAAAGATCTGAATGAAAATTTATTTATAGGAAATATACAGAGCCGTTGTTATGAAATATATTAATAGAACAATGAAAGGAGAAAAACTATGTCAGAAGAAAATAAAGATTTATCAGGTAATATTTTAGCAAGGGTGATGAAAGATGAGGATTTTAAAAAAGCATTGATAGCAAATCCGGGAGAGGTTCTCTCTAAAGAGTATGGCATAAAACTGCCTGAAGGTGTAACCCTGAGAATAGTAGAAGATACACCTGATGTAAAACATGTAGTACTGCCCTGTATCGAAGCGCAGGGACTCGAAGAAGTGTCTGAAGAAGCAATCGATAAAATAGCGGCAGGAACTCTGGGGGAATCGCTCGCCATATCCATTCCGAGTCTGGGTCTTGGCTGTATTCTGATTGAGATATTTGGCAGGCATTGCTAGGTGCTTATAACTGTAAATATTCTGCTGGTTATAGTCGTGACTCGTAACGCGTTACGCGTCACGGGAGGAGACATGCTTACAGATTATCCGGTGTTGTATTTACAAAATAATGATAAAAAACAGTTTAAAGACTGTCTGAAAATCTCTTTTGTTTATTCAGGTTCTATTTTTCGGATAGTCTTACGATGAAAGTTATTGATATTTCAGGAGATGTATAATGAAAAAAATAATGTCTGCAGAAGAAGTGATTGATTTTATTGAAAAAACGGCTTTTTTACATGAAAGGATAGAAGGAGATTTTATCCCGGAATCTGTAACAGGGGAAATCTCAGATAAACACCTTTCTAAATGGAAGAAAGTTCTGGCAGAAGGAGATTGTGAACTTTTCCGTAAGAGGCTTTCTTTTGACAGTTTAACAGAAGATAAAGTAAAGGTTCTTCTCGGGAAAGTTCATCTCAGGGACAGAAATAATATTCCCGAATGGAGCAGTATTTTAGAAAAAATCCTTAACAGAGAATATCCTCTGGAGCTTGAAGAGATAAGAAAAGGGAAAAATATCCATAATAAATTCCTCCTGTCTGAAAGACCTGTCCCCTTTGAAGAGATCTATGTGCCTCTTATTCTACTTGCAAGAGAAGAGGTGATGAAAAGAACCGGCAATAGCTATAACCTGGCCGGTGAACCTGTTCATATCCTTTTCGAGCATAGCCTCCTTGCTTCAATACACTATATATGTGTAAAGGCAGTTTATCTGGAATTTACAATATTTAACAGTGACTCATCTTTTACCGGTATCCTTGACAGGTTTATCAATACGGAAAAACATAATAAATACGATTCCTTTATAGAAAAAATACTGAAAAATAATTATATCGATCTTTTCATGGAATATAGAGTCCTTGCAAGACTCGTATGTACTCTTATAACCCAGTGGATAGATAATAATTCTGAATTTCTACTGAGACTGAAAGAGGATTTATCTGAAATCTCCGAAGTTTTCAATGAAGGGAAAGATCCGGGAAAACTTATAAAGGTAGATCCTTCTGTCTCTGACAGGCATAATGGAGGAAGACAGGTAATAACACTTGAATTTGAGTCAGGATTAAAGATTGTTTATAAGCCAAAGGATCTCTCTTTAGAAAAAACTTATTTTCATCTTCTGTCCTGGTTTAATGAAAATAAAGTACCTTATAATTTTAAATCCTTAAAAATAATTAACCGTAAAGATTACGGATGGGTGGAATTTGCAGACCATCTGCCATGCAGGGATGAAGAAGAAGTTAAAATTTACTACAGACGGGCAGGAGCACTGCTCTGTCTTCTTTATATATTCAGCACATCAGACTGTCATATGGAGAATATTATTGCCTCGGGCGAATATCCTGTTCTTGTTGATTTAGAAACACTTATGCAGGGAGATGTGAGATTTTTTGAAGATGAAAAATACGGGCAGAAAGTAAGGTTTCTTGCAGGCAAAAAACTTTATGATTCAGTTTTAAGAACAGGCCTTCTTCCACGGTGGCAATTCACTCCCGACAATAAAGCTTATGATGTAAGCGGTCTTGGAAGCACCGATGACCATGGCATGATTTATAATCAGGAAATCTGGAAAAATTTAAAAACAGACAGCATAAGATTTGAAACAGATCGTATCAGAGCAAACAGAATGGGACTGAATATGCCTTATATTAAAGATAAAAAAATAAGCCCCTATCAATATAAAGACGATATTCTTCAGGGATTTAATGAAATGTATAATTATATGTTAAAAAACAGGGAATATCTTCTTTCCCATGATACTTTATTGAAGGATTTCAGAGGTAAAACAGTTCGTATGATCTTTCGTGCCACAAATACTTACGGCATGATTCTCGGAAAGTCGATAAATCCCTCATCCCTCAGGAATCCTCTTTTATGGTCAATAGATATTGATCTTCTCGCAAGAGCTTTAAGTAAAATTGAAGTAAAGACTGATTTTCTGTGGCCTTTAGTAAAATATGAAATTAAAAGTTCTGAACAACTGGATACCCCATGTCTCGGCGGTTATTCGGATAGTAAATCACTGAAGCTCGAAAATAACATAGAAATAGAAGATTTTTATGACACATCGGGCTATGACCGTCTTATATTCTGTCTGAATAAACTTGGCGGTGAAGATTTGAAGAGACAGACTGCTTTAATAAAGAATTCCTTATATGCAACAAATATTACCGGCTCTGAATCTTTTAAAGAAAGGGAGATTCTGCCTGTCCCGGCAGAAAGTTTTTTAGAACATTCCCTGGATATTGCAAAAAATATCGAAGAAAGTGCAATTCATTTTGATGACAGCGGAATTACCTGGATTGGCAATGAATATATACCTTCCCTGGACAGAGCACAATTACAGCCTCTCGGTTATGGTCTTTACAGCGGTATATGCGGAGTGGCTCTCTTTTTATCTGCTCTTGAACATATCGAAGGTAAAGGTAGATTAAAAGAAACCGTTCTATCTTCATTAAAACCTCTTTTCCTTGACATAGAAGATTCTCCTGATACAATAGTAAAGGAAACAGGTATCGGAGGAGCTATGGGACTCGGTTCCATAGTTTACTCCCTTACATCTATAAGCAAGTTTCTGGAAATGCCTCCTGTTCTGGAATATGCAAAAAAGACTGCTCTTCTCATAACAGATGAAGTTATAGAACATGACAGGCATTTTGATATTACGGGAGGACTGGCTGGCGCCATTCTCGGATTACTGAAGCTTTATACTGTAACAGGTGATAAAGAAATTTTGCACAGAGCAGAAAAGTGCGGAGACTTTCTGATTGAAAACAGAAAGGAAAGTAAATCAGGATACAGATCATGGGCTACGGTAGAAAATAAATTACTTGCAGGTTTTTCTCACGGCGCGGCAGGTATAACTTATTCATTACTCAGGCTTTATTCTTTTCTGAATAAAAAAACTTATATAGATGCGGCAGCTGAGGCTATAGCTTATGAAAATACTCTTTTTCGCGAAAAATTCGGAAACTGGTTAGATCTGAGGATGTCTGAAGATAAGTCTGAAAGATTTATGATATCCTGGTGTCATGGTGCGCCCGGCATAGCCCTCGGAAGAATCGGGGGGGTCTGTGTGCTGGATAATGAAGATATAAGAAAAGATATAGACAGGGGAATAAATACAACAATAAATTGCCCGATTGTGGAAAAGGATCATCTATGCTGCGGTAATATGGGAAGAGCCGATATATTACTTACTGCAGGTTTAAAACTCAACAGACCGGATTTAAAAGAAAAAGCTTTATTTAAAGCAGGACAGATAGTGGCACTGACGAAAGAAACAGGAGGATTCAAGTGCGGTATAGAAGGTTTTTTTGATGCAGGATTTTTTCACGGAAATTCCGGGATAGGCTACGAGCTTCTCAGATTGTCTCATCCTGAGGTTATTCCGTCAGTATTATTATTCGAATAATTATTTTGTTCAGTAATATACTATAGTTTTGCATTTTCCTGTGTAGGGGCGAGGTAACCTCGCCCCTACAGGGTAATTTGCTCACTATTCAATAATATGGAGGTTAAAAAAATGGACGAAATTTTCTACAAAGGAAGAAAAATCACAGAAGGTACCATGATGCCTGTAGGGCTCGAAGAGTTTCCCCTGCCTCTTACCTTTACGGAACTCAGGACTTCCATTACAGGCATGGTGGCAGATGTAAAAGTCATACAGAAATTTCATAATGATCTGGATAAAAACATTGAAGCAGTATATATATTCCCCCTGCCATCCGAAAGCGCGGTCCACTCGCTGGAAATAAAAATAAACGAAAGAACTATAAAATCGGAGATAAAAGAAAAAGAAGAAGCAAAAAGGGTTTACGAACAGGCAAAACATGAAATGAAACAGGGAGCACTTCTGGAACAGGAAAGACCGAATCTGTTCACCATGTCTGTCGCAAATATTGAACCGGGTCAGGAAATACTGGTAACACTTGAGTATTATGAAACAATTGCCTATGAAGACGGAGAATATAAATTTGTCTTTCCCATGACAGTAACTCCGAGATATAATCCTCAGAGTGTCACAGACAGGGAAAGAATATCTCCGACCTTTCAATCACCTGACAGAACCAGAGAAATAAATATTTTTATAGATTTAGATGCAGGTTTTTCCACAGGAGAAATTTCTTCTCCGACCCATCTGCTTTATATACAGGAAAAAGGTGAACATAAAAGAGAAATACAGCTTGCTAAAGAAGGGGAAATCCCGAATAAAGATTTTGTGCTGAAATATTCATCTGACGGAGAAAAAGTCGAACAGACTTTTACCTTGTACAGAGAAGAAAATAAAGCAGGAACCTTTATGTTCCATATAACGCCTAAAATAGATTATGGCCCGGAGGAAATGTTAAAAAGAGAAATAATATTTATTCTGGACAGATCCGGTTCCATGGAAGGCACTCCTATGGAACAGGCTAAAAAAGCCCTTAAAGCATGTCTTCGTACCCTGAGAGAAGGAGATATGTTTGCCATTATTAATTTTGATGATCAGCTTGAAGTTCTCTCTGACAGATCTCTGGCATTTAATGATGAAAATCTCCGAAAAGCAGATGATTTTGTAAATGCCACATCTGCGAGAGGATGGACTGAAATACTGCTCGCCATGGACTGCGCTCTCCGTATGCCGGCAAATAAAGAGTATTTAAGACAGATAATCTTCCTTACAGACGGTGCCGTAGGAAATGAAGATCAGGTAATAAAGGAAGTGGAAAAAATCCTGGGTAAAGCAAGGATTTTCACCTTCGGCATAGGCTCTTCCGTAAACAGATATTTACTGGATAAAATGGCAGAAATAGGGAGAGGAACAGTACAGTATCTTTTAGAGAATGAAGATATAGAAGAAGCTATTCAAAAATTTGCCAATCAGGCTGCCTTCCCTGTACTGGGTGATATTTCCCTTGAATGGGAAAATGCTTCCGTAACAGATGTTTATCCTCTTCCTGTACCTGATGTATATTTCGGGCAGATACTATGTCTTCTGGGCCGTTTCCATTCTTCCGGTTCTGCAAAAGCTATTCTCAAAGGAAGGACAGGTCAGGGAGAATTTTCTCAGGAAATTTCCATAGAATTACCGGAAAAACATGATGAAAATCGGGCCATTGAAACCATATGGGCCAGGAAACGAATCGACCATCTCCTCGGAAGACTCAGAGAATATCCGCAGGAAACCCATTCTATAAGAGATGAAGTTCTGGGACTTTCTATGAAATATCATCTTATGAGCCCTTATACATCACTCGTGGCAGTGGAAAAAGATGACAGAGAAAGAGAAAAGAAAGAAGTAATAAGAGTGGATGTTCCCCTTGTCGTGCCGGAAGGATATGATTCTTCTGTCCCGCCTGTTCCGGTGCAGATGCCTTACCCTTCATTCCAGTCTATGGCCTCTATACCTGATGATCCTCTTGATGCCGGCTATCTTGAAATGTGTGCAGGTTCCGGTATGCCTTCAACAGGACTCTCTTTTTCCTTATCAGATATATCATGCGGAGAGTGTGAACCTGAATGTATGGCACCTGAGGCACCTCCTCCGCCTGCTTCTTCAATCGTACCGGCACCGCCTCCTCCGGAGTGTTTTATGAAGACACAGAGTGTTTCAGATAATTTTATAAAATATGACAGGGAAGAACTGGAAACAGAGGTTTCTTTCGAACTTGATACAGATATTGCCTTCGAAGAAGCAGACGAAGATATAGACGAAGAGACAGAAGAAGAGCTATACGAAGATATAAAGGAAGATTTCTGCCTTAAAGAGATTTCTCTTGAGGAACCCGGTGTAATGCTATGTGAACCTTCTGAGTTGGAAGAAGATATTTCCTTTGAGAGGACTCAAAAAAGTGATATTCCTATCAGTGAAAGGCTTAATCTTACATTAAAATATCTTGCAAGAAATCAGACTGCAGAAGGTTCATGGAGTAAAGATGAAGAAATTTCAAAAAGACTGGTTTCAACATGTTTCGGAATCCTTGCTTTTATCAAAGAAGGTCATACGAATAAAGCCGGAAACTATAAGCCTCAGTTAGAAAAAGCCGTTTATTTCATAAAAAACAATATGGACAAACTTTCAGGACTGTCTCTTTCACTGGCTTCAAACGTATTTTTTGAACTTTACCGTCTCTCAGGGAAAAAGAAAGAAAAATTTGATGCAGAAAAAATGCTGGAGAAACTCAAAATTGCCTGGAACAGTTATGTAAGTGTGAAAGACAGAATTTTTGCTTCCCTTGCAGGTAAATCTGCCGTTAAAGCCGGTCTTATTAAAGAGGGAGATTTTGACCATATAGATAAATGGCTCAGGGAAGCGGGAGAAGAAGCAAAAGAACTGACAGGTATAATTACTCTTGACGACATGTTTACAGGACTTATTTCAGCAGTCGCGGGAAAAACAGATTTATACGAAGCTTTTCTGAAACTTCTCGTAGATTATCATATTGACTCAGGCGAGGATTCCGGTTCTATAAGAATCCAGGGGTTATATGCGGTCATGCTGGATGTAACTGCTATCGGTGCCTTTATTATATCTGCCGGCTCAGAAAAATGAAATTTTATCTAAATAATTTAACAAATTGTTAACAAAATACTATTACTTTTTTGAAAATTTTTTTTATAATTAAAGATAAAGTAAATTACAATCAGTTTTATAACAATCCATAAATAATGACTTTGTAATGTGTAAGCATTATAAGAAGGGATTAAACCCGTCACGCGTTACCCGTTACCCGTCACGATCATTTGAATTATAATAAGTTATAAAACACATTATAAAAGGGGGGGGAACCTATGCAAATAAACAATGTTGGCTTTAAAGCCACAGAACAGCCTCGTCAGAAAAAGGTAAAAGCCGATTCTTCGCCTGATAATCAAAAAGATCAGGTAATCCTCTCAGGAGACAGGGGAGGGCCAAATCTTATAGTCGGAGCCTATACAGGCAGACTTAATCCTCAAATTCCTCCGGGAGATAATTATCAACTCATTCCTATAGGACTGGAAATTAAAAACGGTGTGGGCATATCACTTGACGGAGAATCCATAATAGTTACCAGGCCGGATCAGCAGGGAAAGATAAGCATAACAGGTCATCTGGAGCCAGGGCCGGGAGAAGGAGCACCTCCGTCGGGAGGAGTGCTTTATCCTCAGAGAGATTTCCAGGTTGTAAGCGACAAAAATGCCACTAAAATTGACGGTCATTATGACTGGCAGGATTATACAATAACAGATAAAAACGGGAAACGGGAAATAGACTGTAAAGACGACGATGGAGGAAGATTTGATTATCAGGTAGTAAAAGACGGAAATACCACTCTTGTAAAGGGTAAATTTCCTGTACAGAACTTCGCCATAACGACAGAGGGAAATAAAACCCTTGTGAAAGGCTATGACGATAATTTAAGTTATACCATTACCACGGAAGGAAATGTTACAAAAGTAAAAGGAAATATTCCTGAAAGAGAATTTACTATTACCGATAAAGGTAATGAATGGGTTGTAGACGGTCATATGGCCTATCAGGATTTCAACGTGACGAAAAAAGGTGATGAAGTAGTAATAAAAGGTTATTATCCGCAGCAGAAGTATGTTATAAAATACGGTGCTTAACATAGACTGTTGTGTAATTGCCATATAATAAAAAAGGCTATCCATCGATAGCCTTTTTTATTATGAGAAAAATCTTATTCTTTTACCTGGTTTTTATCTTCTTCCCTTCCATTGACATGACCTTCAATTACTCTTTCAAGTCCTTTACCCACCAGGTTTCCTGCTCTGCCTCCCAGATAGCTTCCTCCTTTGAACCCTGCCAGGGCTCCTGCTATAAGACCGACGATTCCGCCTACTGGGCCTGCTATGGCAAAGCCTGCCATGACACCGAGATAGGGGCCTATAAATCCGCCTGCCACAGCACCGGCAGCACCGCCTATGCCTACGGAAGCTGCTCTCTTGAGACTGCCTGTATCTTTATCTTCTATTTCAGTTTCTTCTTTTATTATCTCTTCTGCAAAGGTCTTTATAAGAGCAATTTCACCTGTGTCAAAATTCAATTTCTCCAGTATTTTAACCAGTTCTTTTTCAGTAACTTCTTTATTTTGCATAGAACTCAACATATCGATTTTATAGTCAGGAAGCTTATCGCTGAGGCTTTCTATGGTTGTGCCGGTTATCCTGTAAGAATCAGGAATTTCCTTCATTCCTTTTGGTTTATCTGCATATTCTTTTACCAGATCTATTTCTTCACCGGTTAATTCCATCTTCTTCAGAATTTTCTTTAATTCTCTTTTTGTAAGTTCTTTATCTTTAAGTGCATTTACACGATCCAGTTTGTATTCTTCCATCTTGCCGCTTAATTTTTCTATTGTCCCATCATTTATTTCATATAACTTATTCCACGGCATTTTTGATATGACCCAGTTTACGGCCTGGCCTACAGGGCCTGCTATGACTCCCACTGTGGCATCTACTACTGCATTTGCCTGTTCTGCAGTGATTTCTTTTTTATCTATCGATCTGTTTAATTCTGCCTTTGCGCCTTCTATGGCCATACCGGGAATACAGAAGAGTTTGCTTGCAAAACAGGAGCCTGCCGCAAAGTTCATGGTGGCGTTCATCTTCAATTTTTTATCTCCTGTTTTTTCTGCCCTTCTCATTTCACCGAGCCCTTTAAATGCCTGTGCAAGTCCTCCTACAAAAGATATTAATGCCAGTCCGTTCTGCAGATAGGGAAGCTTTTCCATAATCTCTCCCATAAGTTTTCCTGTTTCCCTGAAGGCTTTATTATCTATAAGTCCTTCAAAAAAGCCGTTTTTCTCCAGTTCCTGCATACGTTCAAATTTCTCAGGACATGTTGCTTTTAATTCTTCAGGATGTCTGTGATAATAGGCAAAACTTTCTGCAAAATCATCCCATTCGGCAGGATACCATCCGGGGCCTGTTTCCGCATAGGGAGTAATATAAGGAGCTTTACCCCAGGGAGCTTTACTGCTTTCGGAGAAAAGTTTCGGAAGTCCGAAGAGTCCGGTTTCATAATCTTTTGCATGACCTATTTCATGAGTCGCTACTTCTTTCAGCCATTCAACATTACTGCCCAAAGATTCTCGTGAAAGAAGTACAAAAGGAGAGAAAGGAACAGGCCCTGCTCCGCCTGAACCGCCTGGAAGAGAACTGGCCATGGTTATACTTTTTACCGCTCCTACATCCTTGAGAGGCAGATTGTCCAATACAGACACAACTGCTTCTCTTTCCTGTGAAGTCATACCTATGAGACTCGGATAAATAAATCTTGGAAAGGCTCTTATTGTTTTAAAAAATTGTAAGGCCGAATTTAATGTGCTGTGTGTTTTCGGACTGTTATCTAAATATTCCGATGTTTTTTCTGCACTTTCATAAACGGATTCCAGTC
>DAIOEN010000176.1:0-14869 GCA_036746235.1 Vulcanimicrobiota bacterium
TTTATTAAAAACTTTAGTTTTTAATAAAAAAATTAATGTGACAATGTCAAGTTAAAAGAGGATGGCTATATAGTAGTGGTTAATATGTGTAATACTGATATAGTAAAATCTATGACTGTCGCTCATCTAAAGAAGATTAATAGTATTTCTGATGTCATTAATAGTGTTATAAATTTACCTGCTTATGTTCTTATGCTCCTTATAAACCTGTTTATATTTAATAGAGCCAGAAAACAGGATTATCATTTTCTTAATGAAGAAGATACAATAGCATTATTTCATGATGTGAATTTTACCGGAATATATACAGAAAAAGTTTATGTAGACAATGCTATTTTAGTAGTGGCTGCAAAAGAGAAAGAATATTTGCCAGTAATATCTGAAAAATATGAACTTTATGAAATTGAACAGAGACTTTTACACCTTCCTGTTTTATCAATAGGAGGTAATATTGTTTTAGTTTAGTAAAAATAGTAATTTTAATCGAACTGATAGAATTAATTATTAACCTCTGATATAATATAATTTAGAGGTGCAATAATGGATTATAAATTAAGAATATATTTAGATACTTCCGTACCAAGTGCATTATTTCATGGAACCCAATTAAAGCAGGATTTCACAGGAGATTTATTTGATAATTATCTGCCTTCCTGCAATACATTTATATCTGAAATTGTTCTGGCAGAAATAAGAGCTACAGTGGAAGATGAACTGAGAGAAAAACTGTATATGTCCGTATCTGACTTTACTATTTTACCTGTAACTGAAAAAATTGAAAAAATTTGCGATGAATATCTGACCTATTTAACTGTTCCAAGAAATGATGCGCTGCATATTGCTATAGCTTCAGTTTACGGAGCGGACTATTTATTAACCTGGAATATGAGACATATGGCCAGGGAAAAAACTATGAATATAGTTGACATAGTTAATTTAAATCATAGCTTACCAGCAGTCTTTATTATTAATCCACAGGATTTCATCGGAGGTGAGAGAAATGATTGAAACTGAAACATTAGATAAGTTATGGAAGAAAGTCTTATATGAATTCGAAGATGATATAATGATGGCTGAACTGCATTTCATCAGAGAAATTATGGATATATTAAAAAGGCAATTTCCTTCAAAATCATACGAAGAAATTGCCGATATGACAAGGCAGATGCAGATAGACTGGAACAAAATAAAAGTATAGCATATTTTTTATTATGCAAAAAACTAAAGAAAAATTAAAAGCGGAGAATTCTTTGAATATTTTCCTGAATATAAAGGGAAAGAACTAATCCCTGTATTTGCTTCTTTTCATATTCCAGAGAATGTCCTGAAAAAACTGTGTAAAAATAAAATTTATGCTATGGGTATAAAAGAAGATAATATGGATATTTTAAATCCGAACATATAGATATTACTTTATTAATTTGATTTGTTCGACAAATCTCTTAAATTCTTCTTCCAGTCGACTGATATAAGAGCTTATTTTATCTATATCCCCTTCTTTTCCGGCTTTTTCAATTTCATAGCCTGCCTGGCTCAGGAGATGAGCATTTATATTACTGCATATCCCTTTAACTTTATGTGCTGTAAATAATATCTGTTCAATATTATTTTCTTTTAATAGATTTTTTAATTCTTCTATTTGCTGCGGAACAGACTCTAAAGCATCATTTATAAGTTCTTTACACAGTTCTTCATCGCCAATCCGTGACAAAAATTTATTCATATCAAGTATTTCTTTATTTTCTGTTATGGATTTTTCAGATATTACTTCCTCTGTTGTTTCTATTACTTCTAATGGAAGATGGTTTTTTATTGCAATAAGCAGTTGTTCCGGATCTACAGGTTTGGGTACATAACCATTCATACCTGCTTCAAGACATTTTTCTCTGTCCCCTTTCATAGCATGGGCAGTCATACCTATAATGGGGATACGATGGTTTTTGACATCAGACTCTGGATCTCTTATTATTCTGGTAGCCTTCAAACCATCCATAACAGGCATTTGAACATCCATTAATACAAGATCATAAGGGATAGTCCTGAGGGCTGTTAAAGCCTCCTGGCCGTTTGCTGTTGCATCTCCTCTGAGACCGAATTTATTTAGAAAATGAAGAGCCACTTTCTGATTTATTTGATTATCTTCTACCACAAGGATCCTTGCTTTAAGTTTACTATCTTTAATAGCTATATTCTGTTCAATGTCTTTTTTTACGCTTTTCTCTCCTGTTTTCTGTCCCACTGTTGATAAAAGGCAATTATAGAGTTGTGCTCGTTTGACTGGTTTAGACAGATAGGAATCAAACCCTATTTTTTTTATATGTTCTTTATCTCCGTATTTTCCTACAGAGGTGAGCATAATCAGAATAATATTACCCAGACAGGGAGCCTGTTTAATCTGTTTACCAAGGGTTTCTCCGTCCATTTCAGGCATTGCCATATCCAGGATGGCAATTTCAAAAGGCTTTTTTTCTGCAGAAGCCTGATATAATTTTCCGAGGGCTTCCGCACCTCCTGAAGCTTCTTCTGACGTTCCTCCCCAGGATTTTATATATTCTTTCAATACGGTTCTGTTTATTTTATTATCATCTACTATTAATAGGCGTTTGTCCTTTATATCTTCAGGAAGTATATATATTGCTTTTTCAGTTTCATGCTGTTTTTCAAATCTGGCAGTAAACCAGAAAATGCTTCCCTTCCCTTCGTTACTCCTTACTCCGATTTCACCGCCCATCATTTCTGTAAGCTGTTTTGATATAACCAGACCCAGTCCTGTTCCTCCATATTCTCTTGTTGTCGAAGTATCTACCTGTGAAAAGGTTTTAAAGAGTTTTTCCATACGGGTTTCAGGAATTCCAATACCTGTATCGGTAACTTCAAAGTAAATTACAGAATATTTTTCTGTGTCTTCTTTCAGAGTAACTCTGAGGTTTACTTCTCCTTTTTTAGTAAATTTAATTGCATTATTTATGAGATTAATTAAAATCTGGCGGAGTCTGCCTGGATCACCACGAAAAAGAGAATGCAATTTATAACTGATATGGTAACTCAGTTCAAGCTCTTTATCATGAGCTTTTATGGCCAGTATGTCCATCATATCTTCAATAGTTTCTCTCAGATCAAAATCAACTATTTCCAATTCCAGTTTCCCTGCCTCAATCTTTGAAAAATCCAGTATGTCATTAATCACTCCCAAAAGATTATCCGCACATTTACTGATTGTATCCACATATTCTCTCTGTTCCGGCGTAAGTTCAGTATCCATAAGAATAGTGGTCATACCTATTACTCCATTCATAGGTGTCCTTATTTCATGGCTCATATTGGCAAGAAATTCACTCTTTGCTCTGTTGGCAGCTTCCGCCGCCTCTTTTTCCACTTTTAACCTGTTTGCTACCTCCAGTTTCTCCATAAAATTATTAAAATAATCGGATAACTGTCCTATTTCATCATTCGAATTTTTCTCCATGCGAACGTTCATATTTCCCTTTGCGGCAATTTTAAATTTTTTCATAAGAAGCTGGAGAGGCAACACTATAGAAGAGCTTATCTTCATAGTTAAAATAAACATTACAAGAAGTGTTAATAAAACTGTTACTATAATGACGTTTCGTACGTATATGAGAGGAGAGTAAAATTCTTCGAAATAACTTGAAGAAGCTACTATCCAGTCCAATTCAGGAATATAATCAAACACTACCAGTTTTTCTCTTGGTGTTTCTTCGCCGGGATTTTTCCAGGGGTAAATAATGTGTCCATTTTTTTTATTGCAGAGTTCCTGAATGAATTTATGTCCCTGTGTATCTTCCTGATTAAATATATTGGTGCCCTGTAGTTTGGGATGAATAATTAAATTTCCACTGCTATCTATTACATAAGCATAACCTGTTTTTCCCAGACGAATGGATTTAATATTTTCCTCGAAAAGTTCTACATTTATGAGGTTACTGAACTCTTCTCTATAAGAGGATACAGAGATAATCCAGTCCCATGGTTTAAAATAAGTCATATAAAGTGCTTTTGGTCTTGCTTTTTTCTCTCCGGGGTTGCTCCAGTCATATTCAATATAACCTTCTTTTTTTTCCATCTGTTTTCTGGCGAAATCATAATTTGATATATTAACACCTACAAGGGGTTTTTTGGGGTGTATTACAAGTATTCCTTTACTGTTTATACAATATATGTACCCTGTTTCACCGATAGTCTGAGCAAGAAGGATTGTTCTGGCCTGTTTTTTTGCTTCATCTTCCGAAATTAATCCCACCTTATATTGATTATAAAAGTGCTCTACACTTACTTTGTTACATTCAGCTACTGAGCGAAGGTGAGTTTTTATTGAAACAGTTGCGGCAGTTTTTACCATATTCA
The DNA here is from genome assembly GCA_036746235.1 of Vulcanimicrobiota bacterium. Lineage (GTDB taxonomy): Bacteria > Vulcanimicrobiota > SpSt-956 > SpSt-956 > JAKJGF01 > CALARM01. The sequence continues at coordinate 4,366 of DAIOEN010000176.1, forward strand.
TGATCATACCTGTTGTATTTCTTAACTCATTTTCTATATTTTCTTCCAGTGATTTTTCGATCATGGAATATATAAAAAAACTCGCCAGAATAAGTGTGGTAAGAAATACAGTGGAATATGTAAGAATAAGTTTGGAAGATAACGGAAGATTACGAAATTTTTTTAACATCTCAATTCTCATCTTTCAGATAAAATTTCATTACATCTCCTGCAACAGGTGCAGCAGTTTCTCCTCCTGTGCCTCCTTCTTCTACAATAACAGCCACTGCAATCTCCGGATTGTCTGCCGGTGCAAAGCCTATAAACCATGCATTATTGGCTCCTCCCGGATGTTCTGCAGTGCCTGTTTTACCTGCCACTCTCATACCTTCTATAAATGCTCTGTATCCTGTTCCCTCATTTACAACAGCTTCCATCATTGATGTCACAATGCCTGAAGTATCTGAAGATATGCAATCTGCCATGACATAACCTGATTTTTTTTCTATTAATCTGTTTTTTGAATCTCTTATTTCTTTTATAATTACAGGATACATGATTTTTCCCTTATTGGCAACAGCGGAAGCGATAAGACATGCTTCAAAGGGGGTAATGGCGAGTTCACCCTGTCCGAAAGATGTCTGTGCAATAAGAGTGTTACTGAAGAGATTTTTTTCAGTGAGTGTGGAATGCAATACAGGAAGTTTTATATTGTAATCATGGCCAAAAAAATCGTCAAAATATTTAAGCAGATTTTCTTTTCCCAGTTTTAATCCTATAGAGGAAAAAGCTACATTACACGAATTGGCAAGAGCCTGGCTCAGAGTCTGGTGTCCGTGGGTGTGACTGCAGTAAAATCTATGTCCGTCTATGTCTGTATAGCCGGGACACTCAAATGTATCACTTTCTTTTACCACTCCTTCCTGAAGTGCTGCACAGAGTACGAGAACTTTAAAGATTGACCCGGGAGCATAACTTCCCTGGACTGTTCTGTCCAGAAGGGGATAGGTGGAATCTTTTTGATAAACCTTCCAGTTTTTCTCCAGATTATTATTATCAAAGCCGGGCTTTGAGACCATAACAAGTATTTCGCCTGTCTGTGGTTTTATTGCCACTACGGCACCTCTGTTACTGCCGAGTGAATCATAAGCTACTCTGGTGAGATTACTATCTATGGTAAGATATATGTTATATCCTTTCGGATGTCCTTCATTCCATCTTTCTTTAAAACCTTCTATAGAAAAGGGGAAGGCATGGCTTCGCAATATATCGTCACATGAGTCTTCAATCCCTGTTTTCCCCAGCATCGGGTCAAGATAGCCCGTAATATGAGATGTAAGTTCTCCATCTGGATAAACTCTTTTTTTCTTCTCACTTTTTGCCATTACTGTGCCGTCTCCTGACAGAATCTTTCCTCTTAAATTTAAATTTTCTCTGTTTCTGGGATTCTGTGTCATAGACGTGAGATCTTTTTCTCTCCATATAGCCCAGTAAGAATTCATTATAATGAGCGATAGAAAGAGAATTATAAAAATTCTGGATAATATTATCAGGTTTTTGTTAACATTCATAATCGTTTATGTGACGCTTGACGCGTAACGCGTGACGCGAGGTTCACCTTATTCACTATAATCATGAGCATAGTTCCTAACTTCACCCTTCACCCTTCACCCTTCACTCTTCACTCTTCTCATATAAATTATGTATAATCATATTTTGACGTTTCTCTCAGACCGAGTAATATACCGAGAGCAATAAAATTTGACAGTAACGAACTTCCTCCGTAACTTATAAAAGGAAGGGTTATGCCTGTCATAGGGATGAGTTTAATTACTCCTCCCACTATGACCCAGGTTTGTACTGTAAAAACAGCGGTTATACCTGTTATAAGAATTTTACGGAACATATTTTTTGACTTCATTGCCATCGTGATGGCCCTGCCGATAAGGAGCATATAACATATCAATACTGCCGTACTTCCGAGTAGACCAAGTTCTTCTCCTATGGCTGAAAATATAAAATCTGTTTCTACTGCAGGAATCCATGTCGGCTCTCCGAGACCGAGACCTTTACCCCACATACCTCCTGAGCTCACTGCCATAAGCCCCTGTGTTATCTGGTAACCTCTGTTTTCCATGTCAATCCAGGGATTTAGCCATGAAGATACTCTTATTTGAAAATGAGTAAATTTACAGTAACATCCATATGCTCCTAAAAAAAACATAATAATCCCGGCAAGACAGTAATCACCTCTTCCTGTAGCCGTATAGAACATAGTTATAAATATGCCGAATAACAGAAGAGCCATGCCGAGATCCCTCTGAAATATGAGTATGAGAAGGGACAGAGTCCAGATTATTATGAGAGGAATGAAATAACGTATGTTTATTCTCCACCAGCCGGGTATATTACTTCTTGCTACAAGTAATTTTTGATGGGCACTCAAATAATTTGCAAGGAAGAGAACAAGCATAAATTTTACAATCTCTACAGGCTGAAAATTAATTGAGCCGAATTTAATCCAGAGTTTTGCTCCGTTTACTTCTGTTCCAACGATGATTGTTATAATGAGAAGAAATATACCGGTTAATGCCCACAGATAGGTATATTTTTCAAGGAAATTATATTTTCTTATAATTATAATTGTTACCCACATAGAGATAATACTTACTGTCATCCAGATTAGCTGTTTTAATGCAAGAGACGGTTCAATACGGTATATGACCAGTAATCCCAGACCTGACATGAAGGTAACAAGGGGCAGAATTATTTCATCTACATCCGGTCGTAAAAAACAGAGGATAATATGAGTAATAAAGAACATGAGAGCTACAGTTAAAGGATACCATATGAAAATTTCCGATTTTGGAGGAATGGCTTTAAATAAAAGATAAAATCCGAAGGCAATCGTTATGATTGCCAGAAATATCAGAAATTTTTCTGTCTGTCTTATTTTCAAATATTTAAACATTTTTGTTTATGAGGCCCCTGATACTGCTCCAGATAAATTATCCATTCAAAAATTCAAAAACTACTGAACCGCCTATATCTATTCTGTCATTATTTTTTAAAACCATCGGTGTTTTAAGAGGATTTTCATTTAATGATGTTCCGTTTGTACTTCCAAGATCTTCTATCCATAACTCTTTATTGCGGGAATAAATAATTACATGGTTATGTGATATATATTCATTGTTTATAATGAGATCATTGTTGTTTTTTTTCCCTATCTGAAAAGGAGTGGTAACATGTATTTTTTCTCCTTCAGAAAGACATTTGTAGTTACTTTTTATAACAGTGAGCCATCCTGCAGATTTATTATATTCTGCCGAGGAGATATCCTTCATTATTGTTACAGTTACCCTGTAAAGAAATATATATATTAAAATAAGAAATACATATCTTAAAAGCTCAAGCAAAAATAGATTCATATTCAGTCCTGTTCTGATACGCATTACGCATCACGCATTACGTATTACGATTTAATTTCCATTACTGTATCCCCCAGGGATATAAAATCCCCCTTTTTCAGGGAGGTTTTTTCTTTTATAATTTTTCCGTTTACATAAGTTCCGTTTGTGCTTCCCAGGTCTTCAATCACTAAAGTTGATCCTTCTATGTGTATGGCGCCATGGGTTCTTGAAATATCTGAGCCGGAAATTTTTATTTGATGTTCATCTTTTCGTCCTATTATATTTGTACCTTCTGTAAGAGGAAAAGTTTTACCTTTTTCGGGCCCTTCCTTTACCTCTACCCATAGTGATGAAAGAACAGGCATTTTTCTTACGGCAGTTTTTTCCAGTTCCGGTTCCGGTAATTTTCCTTTCTTTACCTGACTTTTTACCTCGAATTTTCCCTGCTCCATAGTTTCATCTGATTGCAAATCTATAACAAGTTCTCCCATAATAGATAGATCTTCTTTTTGTATATAATCCATAATATACTCTTTTATTTCCGGTATTATTGCCTCTTCATATATGAGAAGTTCTTTCTGATCGTCAGGGTTAAGGATTATCTCATATATATTCGGAACATAGGTCTGAGAGACACTTACCTTCTGGTTTCTCTTCAGTTCCTGTACAGCTTTCCTGGCTATTTCAACAGGATGTATTTTCCCTCCTGAAAAGACTCCTCCGATTTTATCCATTATATTTTCCATCATTTTTTCCAGTTTATCTGTAATGCCCATGATTCATATTCACCCCTTTTCAGTGAGCAGTAACCAGTGACCAGTGACCAGTGAGAACTTATATTACCATATAATAACGTACTATCTGTCATAGTCTGATAACTGATCACTGCTCACTGTAATTTACTCCCAGTTATCCCACATATGCATAAATCTTGCTATGATTAATTTCTGAATATCCCCTGTACCGAGGCCGAGAACAGAACCCATCGTATCTACAGTATATTTATTTACAGGGTGATCCAGAAGAACCGATCTGGCACCGAGTATTTCTGCAGACCATCCTGTTATGGATTTTGCAGTTTCAATTGTAAAGTATTTGGCTATGGAAGAATTGAGTATATATTTCTGTCCCGTATCTCTCATCCATGCTGCTTTTTTTATCAATAATCTGGCTGCTTCCAGTTTCGTAAGATGTTCGGCAAATTCAAAGGATTTTGCCTGATGTTCGAATACAGGGGAGCCGAAAACCTTTCTTTCACAGGCATGACTTAAGGCAAGTTTATAAGCTCCGAGAGCGGTACCAAGGTTCAGTGCCGACATTGCTATTCGTGCAGAATTAAAGGCTTTCATCATTATTTGAAACCCGTTGTTCAGGTTTCCAATAATATTTTCTTCAGGAACAAAACAATCGTGAAAAGTCAGTTTTGCCAGATTTGACGGCGCCCATATCGATTTTTTTAGAAGAGTTCTTTTTATTTCGGTATTTCTTTCATCCAGGATAAAGAGAGAGAGCCTGTGCTTTTTTTCAAGGGATTCACGATCTGTCACTGCAGATACAATAATTATATTTGCATTGACTCCGTTTGTTATATACATTTTTTCTCCCGAAAGAATAAATCCTCCTTTTACTCTTTTTGCCTGCATTTTAATGGCAGAAACATCACTGCCTGCATCCTGTTCAGTATTTGCAAAACATAGAAGTTTTTGCCCGTAAATACCTGGAACCATAAATTCCTGCTTTTGCCAGATATTGCCCCATCTGTAGAGAATATAAAGTCCTATCTGGGCATGGCATAATAAGGCCATGGCGAAACCGGGTGATATTTCAGAAAGTTTTTCATATAGAATTATACTGTTGGCCATAGGCTCCTGTTCCATTTTATGTCCTGTTTCATAAAAGCCCATAAGCCCCTCTGAGTAAATATCTTTTAAAATAGAAACGGGAAAATTTTCATTTCTGTACCATGCAGAGATATTATGTTTTATTCTGTCACCTATGAATTGTTTTACCTTTAATATATATTCCTCTTCTTTTATACTTGTACTGAAATCCATAAATACCCTTTCTTTGTAAACGTTCATATGTCATTAAAAGAAATAATTATTGAAGATATTATAGTAGAAATGAATATTTAAATCAATCATATTTATTTTTCCCTTTATTTATGGTAAAATAAAGGAAGGGAAAGGAGTTGATTTACATTTGATTAGAAATTTTGTTCTTATGGTTATTGGTATAATTTTTGTGATAAAAGGAATCCTCTATGTAGCATTTCCATGGAAAATGAAAGACTGGATGGAACTTTTTATAGAGAAAAGTGATAATCTTTTCAGAATCTGGGGGGCTGTACTTCTGGTAGCAGGTCTTGTCTGCATAGGACTGAGATTTCTGGCAACCTTATTGCCAATATTTTAACAGTGAGTGGTGAGTAGTAAATAAAAATTTTATTTACTACTCACGTGTGTATATTTATGTGAAAAATTCCAGTTTGTTACATACTTCACATAGCCCGAGTTTTGAAGCTTTTTCATAGAAAAATAGAAGAGCTTTTCTTTTTTCTTCCGTAAATTTATATCCCAGGTGTTTGAAATAATCTTTATAGGTACACTCAGGTTCAGGACATATTGATTTTGCAAATTCTATAATGCCTTCCCTGTTATTTAGCCCGTATTCATAGGATTCCAAAAGCATTTCTTCTATTTTCCTTACTGCTTCGTTGTCGTTCTCTGCAAAATCCTTTCTTACTGCCCATACTGCAAATACTACAGGCATGTCTGTATTCTTTTTCCACAAATTGCCCAGGTCGAAAGAGTATGGATAATCAGGATTGGAAAAATTCAGAGCATCATCACCTATCAAAAGAGCTCCGTCTACTGATTCTTCTGTTAAAGTCGTCCTGTTCAGATCTATATATAGAGGTTTTATATTATAATAATCTGAAAAGAGGATTTTAAGAAGTGCTCTTGATGTTTCACTGGCAGGTGTAAGCCCTATGATTTTCTCATTCAGTTCTTCTATCTGGTATTTACTTACAAGTAATACGCTTTTTACATAACCTGTTGAATTTATGCAAAAATTATTTAATAGATAATAATCTTTCTGATGTCTGGCATATTCTATAGAGGAGACAGGGCTTATATGAAGTTCTCCTTCTTTTAGCATTCTGTTGAGTTTTCCCGGTATCTCTTTAATAATATGTCCTTCGAATTTGACTTTCCCTGTAAGAAGACCGTAATAGACAGGGACAGTATTTGTATAATTAATAAAGCCGAGTTTTACATGTTTCATAAATGACTCTCCTGACTGTAGAAGTTTTTTATATGAGAAAAGTGAAGGATAATGTAACTTGTAACTCCTCACTTTTCACTACTCACTACTCACTACTCACTACTCGCTACTTATGGTATAATTATAACATAAAAATATTAAGGAGTGTGTTTTTGATGGAACTTTTTGAAGCTATAAGAAAAAGGAGAAGTATAAGGCAATTTACCTCTCAGACGGTATCTGATGATTATGTAAATAAGATTCTTGAAGCAGCCATACTGGCTCCTTCAGCCGGCAATTTACAGAGCTGCCACTTTATAGTTGTGAGGAATAAAAAATTAATAGAGAATCTTTCCAGGGCAGCGTGGGGACAGGCAAGTGTTATGAGTGCCTCTTTACTTATAGTTGTATGCTGTGATTCAGGGCATATTGCTCCTTATGGAAAAAGGGGAACAGAATTATTTATGTTACATGATACAGGAGCTGCCATAGAGAATATACTTCTCGCCTCTACTGCTCTCGGTCTTGGTTCTGTGTGGGTAGGTGCTTTTGATGAAGTAGAAGCGGCGGAATTACTCGGATTGAACTGGAATGAATTCAGACCTGTAGCCATTATTCCCATAGGTTTTCCTGCAGAAGAACCTTCTATGCCTGAAAGAAGACCTTTAAATGAAACAGTGGAATACAGGTTATAATAATTTTGCTCTCCAGGCAGGCCAGAAGATACAGAAAGCTTTACCTACAATATTTTTTCTGGGGAGAAAACCCCATACATGGCTGTCTTCACTGTTATTTCTGTTATCACCCATCATAAAATAGCTATCTTCCGGTATTTTTACAGGGCCATAATTATACCATGGCTTCTGGTCTTCCGGTATATAATCTTCTTTAAGTGGCTGTCCGTTTATTAATACAATTCCATCTTTTACTTCCAGTGTTTCGCCGGAAAGTCCTATAAGCCTTTTAACATAGTCAGGGCTATTTTCTTTGTGAGGTGGCCGAAATACTATTATATCTCCTCTTTTCGGCTCACTGAATCTATAGATGAATTTATTTACCAGTATATAGTCTACAGGAACAAAGGTAGGTCTCATAGAACCTGAAGGTATGTAGGATGTTCTTACAATATAGGTTATTAAAAATAGTGCTATGAGAGCAGATGTAATTATAGAATCAAGATATTCTTTTGTTATATCTTTCCATTTTTTTGCAATCTTCGAAGGGTTTATAAGAACTCTTGCAATGATCAGTACGGCTATTAATACTTCTAAGTCTATAATACGCAATGTTTAAGCTCCTTTTTTAAGTATTTATATCGTGATGTGTAATGTGTGATGCGTAATGCATATTTTCACCGGGTACCGGTCGAACCACAGTTCGCCCCTGCCAATCACTTTTCACTTTTCACTTTTCACTTTTCACTTTTCACTTTTCACGACTCACGACTCACGACGTTAAAATTCTATCATTATATCATTAAATACTTATTAGTCAATGATTAGTAATTTTTAATGTGTTGGAAATTATTGTCAACTATTGTTATTGATTGTAACCGGTTAATTCAACATAACCATTACCTGAAATATTTTTTTCTTTACATGTTCCTTTTATTTTTACGGCTCCTTCCCAGTATCTTACTGTAAGATTTAGTTCCTGATCAGGCATATATGGTATAATATGGAGTTTTATTTTTTCCTCAGGAATGTTTAAATACCACTCAGACGGGTATATTGCTTTACCGTCAGAACTTTTCCAGTAATCAATTACCTGTAATTTTACATCATTCAATGAAATGTATTTACCTGTGCCATCGGTATTTATAAGAGTACCGTTACTGAGAGGTTCTATTGTTCCATCTTTTTTTCTCATCTGATAGTACATAACTTCTCTGCCGTCTGATAATTGAATGGCAAACCAGTCCCATCCGATCTGGTTTGCTTCCAGAGAACTTGTGCTCCATTCTCTGTCCATCCAGCTAAGACCATTTACATGAAAATTGTTATCCTTTATTTTGATAATTCCTTCTGTGTTCAATCTTGTATAGGAGTAATAATATGATGCATTACCTCTGGAAGGGCCTTTCTGGCTTAAACCTTTATTTCCCTGAAGAACTGCAGGTTTTTCCGCTGACATGTTAAGATTTATAGAAATATTTTTCTCTGAAGCATTTAACACCATAGGAAATGTATTTTCTCCCGATACAATCCAGTCTTCAAGCCATACTTTAAAAGGTTTACTCTGTGCTCCTGCCAGTGAAAGTCCGTCACGACTGAACCGGTCAAAAGCATAGAAAGACCTGTTTTTTACATCACTTATGGCAAAATGGGCCATATATATATTTTTTGATGACCACCATGACTGTCTCTGTAATGTTTTTGCCGAAAGAGCTGTTCTGAAAAAGGTAAGTTCATATCCGAAATGCTGTCCTTCTTTAGTATCTAAATTACCTGTAAAGTACCACCATTCTGTTTTAAATGTTTCATGAGGGCCATGATCCGAAGGGAAAGAAAAAATCCCCGGTTTTACAGCAAGTTCAAATCCCTCTGTACTGTGGTCTTTCAATACATCAGATATGGATATGGATGTATTGAACTGTGCCGGCCCTTTACCGGGAGTGCAGGATGTCTGAAATAATAATATGAAGACTGATATAATAAGAAATTGTAATTTTATATTAGAAGCGTGAAGCGTAATGCGTAATGGGTAATGCGAGAATAGAGTCTCATTCTTCGTTTTAACGAAACGGTCATGGCAGCTATTATAATGTAAATCCATGGTAATTAATATCTCCACCTATTACACATTACGAATTTATTATCATCTGTTACAAAATTATATCAGAAATGATTGTATTTGAAAATAACAGGTGATTTTATATAAAATGGAAAAAGAAATTTGTCAAAGAATATTTAGAGTGAATAGTGAATGGTAAAAAAAACTGGATTTCACTTGCTTTTCACTATTCACTGTTCACTTTTCACTAATTAATAGATTTATGAAATCAAGTGCAATTTCCAGTAAAAGTGAATCTGTCAGTTATAAAAAAAACGTTATCTTACTTTATTTTCTATTTAAATCTGGTATAATTATATATTGTAATAAATTTATGGATGAATTTCGCGTCACGGGTCATGCGTTACGCGTTATGACTTATAATATGTTTTTAATCTGCGAACATTGTAAATATGAAAATAGAGAAATATCGAAGTTCTGCAGTAAATGCGGTAAACCTCTGCAGAATCGGCCTGTAACGCCTGTTGTTATGGGTACTCTGAAGGTTGATACTATTCTCGGGTGCCGGTATAAGGTTCTTGCCATGGTAAAGTCAGGAGGCATGGGAGCCGTATATAAAACACTGGATGAAAAGTCAAACTCTTTATGTGCAGTAAAAGAACTTCTTCCTCCGATCAGTACACCTGATGTACAGAAGCAGGTTACTGAATGGTTTAAAAGAGAAGCCCTTATACTTTCCAGACTGGAACATCCCAGTATACCAAAAGTTTCCGATTATTTTGTTTATGGCGGAAGATATTATCTTGTAATGAATTTTATAGAAGGAGATGATCTGCTGAAAATACTACTCAGGGACGGTAAGCCAGGACTTCCTGAAGATAGTGTTATAGAGTGGGCAAAACAAATTCTTGAAGTACTCGATTACCTTCACAATCAGAATCCACCTGTTATATACAGAGATTTAAAACCGTCCAATATTATGCTTCAGAAAGACAGCAGAGTAAAATTGATAGATTTTGGTATTGCAAGAACCATTCAGCATGACAGTGAAGGGCCGAAAACTGTAATAGGAACTGCCGGATATTCTCCTTTAGAACAGTACAGAGGTAAAC
>DAIOEN010000177.1:0-14736 GCA_036746235.1 Vulcanimicrobiota bacterium
CTGTCTTATTATCCTGTTAATCCTTTAATCCTGCGCATCCCGGTTCAGACATCCCCGTCAATAATTAAGGGTAGCCATTTAATGGCTACCCTTTTCTGAATTAAGCGTATTATCTAATTATTTGGTTGCAGGTACTGCTACCTTTTCTACGCTCATAGCTGTCGGCCACCAGTCCCAGGAGTATTTTCTCTGGCCGTTCTGGACAAAGGAAGATACATAGGTTTTGTGAGTTACTGCTAATTCACTGATCTTAAGAGCTGCAAGGGTCTTAATTTCTTTTGCAGTTGCTTTACCGTCAGAATTTTCATCTATCCATACGTTCATACCGGTAAGTTCGGAACCTGTGAGTTTGCCGTCATTGTTTTTATCGAAGCTGGCAAGTTTTTCATATCCGTCTTTGTAACCGTCAGTGTTTCCGAAAAGGCTTGTTCCGTCGAGGTTTGCTGTTTCGCCTGGCATAAGAAGGATTCCGTCATTGGGGCTTACCCATTCTATTACATCTTCGAACCCGTCGGCATTGATGTCAAACATTACTACTTTTGCGCCTTCTACGAAACCATTGTGAGGCATCCATTTTCCGCCTGATGCGTCAAGTTTTCCGTCTCCGTTAAGATCGAGGACTATCGGGCTTGACCAGCCTATGGCAAATGCTTTATAGTATGTTGTATTTGTTACTATTCCGCCGCCGTAATTGGTGGCCTTTTCACCTGCAGTAATATAATATTGAGGGCTTGTTGCATAGGTAAATAATTCGCGGCCAACTCCCTGCTGTGTTTCACCGTAGGTTGCATAGCCTTCTTGGCCGTAATAGGTTCTTCCGTAAATAGCAGTTATTATAAGAGTTCCGTCTGAATTTATTCCTACCGGATTATTCAATCCTGCAAAATTGCTCAAACTGGCAGTAAATATTTCACTTCCTGCGGGACATGCTCTGAGTGTTGCAAGGAATGCATCGGAAATAACTCCGCCTGATGTGGGCTGAAGAGCTACTAAAGTGTCATAAAGACTGGAATTGCCGTAACCGGCTTTAATTAATTCGTCAATAAGATATCCCCCTGATTCATTACTCAATACAAAGGTTGTTGCATCTTCCGTGAGCTGAAGATCTATTTTCCCTGATGCTGCCAGGGCAAGTGATGATACGAGTATAACCATCATCGCTGTTAATAATATTTTTTTCATTTTCTTTCACCTCTTAATAAAATTTTTTTTAATGTCTAGCAGATTCTCTCCTCTGCCACTTCAGAGAGATTATTTCACTCTCCTTTCATATTTTGATTAATTTTCATTTATTTTTATATTTTTATTATTCCTTTACAATTAATATTATACTCCATTAAATTGAAGATTATGTTACAAAGATGTTAAAAAATTATAAAAATTTCTTAACAATTCAGACGGGGATTGGGGGGGATTGAAGGGATGGGCAGGATTCTGGTGGTTTTTAGGACTTTGTCATCGTAAGATCTCCTTTATATAGCTCTATAGACATCTTTTCTGAGTTTTATCCTGATGATAAGGATATTTCCTTCCCGGTCAATATCAAAAATTACTCTATATTTGCCCACTCTTATTTTATAGCTGTTATCCTGACCTTTAAGTTTCCCACGTCTTATAATTCCTTTTTCAATTTTTTCAATAGCTTTATAAACCCGGTTTCTTATTTTATTTTCTAACTTTTCTATGTCCTTCTCTGCTTTCTCTGTGTATATTACTGGCATGGGTATTCTTCCTTTATCTGTTCGAAAGTTTTATACCTTCCGTCAGCATATGCTTTCCTGCCTTCTTCTATATCCTTGAGATCTTCTTCGTCTAATTCCTCAAATTCTAAATCATCATCATTTTCAATAAGACTCAATAAATATTCCTGCATGGTCTGTTCCCTGAGTACTGCCCTTGCTTTGAATTTCTTGTGGACTTCTGCAGGCATCCATAAAGTGAATTTCTTTTCTCCTCTTATCTTAGTTGCCATAAATATCACTCCTTTTATATTTTATACCTTAATTATACTAATAGGTCTATAAAAAGTCAATAAATTAAATAGTTTAATTGTTATTTTTATACTCTCTGAAAAATAAAAAAACCTCTTGTTTATAATATAAAAGGATATCAGAACAGGTAGAAGAATTTATAAAAAATAATATATAAAAATCTAACTATAGAAATGTTTAAAATTATTTATGAAAAAACTATTAATGTGTCTGTTTATTATATGTCTCTCATCCATAGCCAGTGCTAAAGATGAGCCTTTTAGTGAATATAAAGAACCTCACGGCATATTTGGTATAAGCTATCCTTCTTCCTGGAAGTGTCAGAAGACTACAGACGGTATTGCAGGTTTTTCTCCTTCAGGAGAAGAAGCTAAAAATACAGGCCTGGCCGTAATTTACGGCAACTTTTACGGAGGTGCTTATATAACTCTTGATGACTTTGCGGAAAAATTTAAAAAGTCTTTTATGGAGTCATATCCTTATTCCATTGAAGTGGAACCTTCTAAAAAAATTGAACTGTCAGGAGCCGGTGCCATATTTTATCATTTTAAAACAAATAAGGGAGATAAAAAAAATTCCAGAGAATTATTTTTAGTCCTCTCGGTAAACAGAGATACCATTTTTATTATAAGTGCTTTTTCTTCGGAAAATAATTTTCATCTCTATAAAAATACATACCTTGCTATGATAGATAAATTTGTAACGCCTGTGCCGATAGCATTTGAAATGAAAACACCTGTTCCGGGGGAAGATGAACGATTTAAACTCTTTACGGAAGAGAGTTTTTCCATAAAATATCCTCAGGACTGGGAAGTAAATAATATGAGTAAAACCGATGCTGCTTCTTTTGGATTTTCTCCTCCCGGAGAACATCCTGCTACAAATGGAATACTTGTGAGCACCCTGAAACTGGACAGCAGGAAAAAAGATAGTATAAATCTTAATCTTACCGCAATGGGTCTGGCAGAACTTTATAAAAGAAATCTTTCCGACGGTCAGGACATTGAAAAAGTACAGGATTTTATGTTGAATAATATGCCTTCACGAAAATTTCATATAGGGGGAAATCTGAAAGGCGTAAAACTGGAAACTATCCTTATAATAGCTCTTGGGAAAGAAAATATGGTAATCATAACTGCCTCAAGACCTGTAGAAGATTTTTCTGCCTATTTTCCGACTTTTACAGATATGATAAATACCTTTCAGCTTTTACAGAAAACATCCGGAAAAGTAGCGGACATGAAAACCTTCATTTCACCGGAAGCATATTTTATGATGAAATATCCTTCAGACTGGAAAATGGATAATGTGAAAAATCCTCAGAAAGATACTTATACCTTCAATCGCTCCGATGTTACGTCAGGAAATCCTCCTCTCATAATAGATTATATGGTTATGAATACGACAGACGGTATCGATATTAATGTAGATTTAGCAGGAAAAAATATGTTAGATGCTTATAAAAAAAATATTAAGAATTTTTCAGATCTTCCTAAAATTTCAACTTTAACAAATAAGAAAGGAAAAATGTACCATTTTAAAGGTGATAAAGATAATATTAATATAGAAGGTCTTGTATATGTAGAAGTTAAAGGCAAAAACATTTATACCCTTTATCTGACGGCTCAATCTGATGAATTTTCCGATTATAAGAGTACATTTATGGATATAATAGACAATTTTTATGTTATAATACCTGAAGTAAAACAGGGATGGGCCGGATTAAACGAAACTTCTGAACTGTTTTCTATTCAATATCCTTCGACATGGGTTATGGAACAAAAAAAATCTGACAGATTTTCATTGCTTTCTATTTCTCCTCAATCCGATACGGCCTGGATAAATGGCATAAATATTCTGTATTTCAGGGCTTCCGAAAAAGAAAATATAGATACCCTCTCAATGGATATATTGACACAGTTTGAAGCACTCGGCTATTCCAACCCTGACAAAATTGACGGCACATTCTGTAATTTCCCGGCATCTATTATAAAAGTCAGGAGAACCCTGCGAGACAGCACGAACAGTGATGTTTATGTTACTGTTACGACTTTTATGAGAGATGATTTTGTAATTCAAATATATATGTCTTATGCCTATGATACAGATCCTGAAATAAAAGATATCTATAATGAAATATTAAATACCTTCAGACCTTTTGCGGTGAAAAGTGAAAAGTAGGGGCGTTTTATTAAACGCCCTGGGATTAAATACGCATTACGCATTACGCATTACGCATCACGCGTCACGATTATCAAGCATCATCTTCGTCATCAGCAGGGAATGTCAGAATAAATTTAGCTCCTTCTCCCTCTTTACTCTGTACAGAAATTTTACCGCTGTTGGCTTCAACATATGCTTTTGAAATAGTAAGCCCCACACCGGCTCCCTGCTGTTCCATAGTTCTTCTGTCGATCTGATAAAATTTTTTAAATATATTCTCAAATTCATGTTCCGCTATGCCCGGGCCATTATCCTCTATTTCAATAAAAACATTATCTTTCTCTTTATAAGTATTTATTTTTATGACAGTTTTTTCTTTATCGGAAAATTTAATCGCATTATCAATAATTTTTTCTATGGCCATAGATATATGCTTGTCTGAAAAACCGAATAAAGGTAAATCCTGTTTTAGATCACAGTAAATATCTATGTCTTTAGACGTATTTGAAGTAAATTTATATTTAAGAGAATCGATAATGCTGTTAATGTTATTTCTATTGTATAACAGAGCCACTTCTCTGTCTAAAAAACCTGATTCAATTTCTATCATGGCTGTAAAATCACTTATTAGCTCACCAAGACGATCACCGCCGGCTTTAATGCAATTTAATAATTCTTTTAGTTCGTTTTTTTCAAGATAAAGATCGTTTCGTAACAATAAAGACGTAAATCCCCTTATTATAGTCAGAGGAGTGTTAAATTCATGAGTAAGAGTCATTATAATATCTTTTTTTAAATCTTCAATCTCTTTACTGGTACTGCTCTTTATCTGAGCCTTTCTTTTTAATTTACCCTTGACTACACATATAAGATCCTCTTTTGTAAAAGGTTTTGTAAGATAGTCATCCACTCCCAGTTCTTTCGCCTGACGAACTTCTTTTTCCGCATCAAGAGCAGTTAAGAATATAAAGGGAACTATACTTAAATCAGGCATATCACGAATCTGCTTGTAAAATTCATAACCATTTAAATTTGGCATCATTATATCGGAAATTATCAGATCAGGTACCTGCCTGGAAACAATCTTCAGAGCTTCCTGACCGTCAACGGCAATAATGACATTATAACCATATTTTTTTAAAATACTTTCCAGCGCTTTTCTTATAACAGTATTGTCTTCTACTATTAATATGGTTGCTGATTCCATAAAGTTAACTCCAGTTTGTAAATCGTTATGCGTGACGCGTAACACGTAACGCGGGGATGCCCGGTATTTTTCCGAATTTTCAATATATTACTTATAATATTATAAACTTTAAATGATAAATTTTCAACTCATAATTTTTCGGAATATTAATAAAGGGTGAAGATTTTACTCATCACCCTTTGTATTTTAATATTTATAGAGATCTGAAGAACATAACTCTGTCCTGTTCTTATCGTCCCGTCACCTGTTAAACTTTTCCGCCTCCGCCTGTGCTGACACCGCCGCCGCCCGTACTACCTGTACTGATAGAAGGTGTACTGATAGAAGGTGTACTGATAGAAGGTGTACTCGGAATACTGGTATTCATGGTGGGAGTAGTATTTACACTGGCACTGGCAAATGTATTATCTGTAGCAGCAAAAGCCTGAGCCGTAGTAGTCGTATTCGGTGTCGTTGTATTTACGCTTGCTTCTGCTTTTGCCACATTCTGTCCCTGCTGGTTTTGATTGACTGCCTGGGCCTGAGCCTTTACCTGATTCTGCTGCCCGAACTGGTTCTGCTGGCCGAATTTATTCTGCCCGAACTGGTTCTGACCGAATTTGTTCTGGCCCATTCCTTTTCCTTTTTGAGCAGCGCCATTATCCAGTGTTGCCTGAGATTTGAACTGCTCTGCATCCACTCCGAGAGCCTGTGAGATTGGTCCCTGCGCTTCACCGAGATCATATTTTCCTTCTACCTTGGAATACATCATCTGAAGTGATCTTTTATTGCCTTTCACATTATTCTGAACATCGGGCTGCTGATTGTCTTTATTGCCATTGATAAAATTAGCCATTTGAAGCATCTGCTGTTTCATCTGTTCTATCTGGTTCTGGCCTTTTTCTCTGCCCTGCTGTGCACCTTTGGCCTGTCCCATACCCTGGGCGCCTTTTTGCTGTTGACCCTGGCGACCTTTCTGTGCTCCCTGGGCTTTCTTCTTCTGATTTGCCTGCTGTTTTTTCTTTGCTTCTTCCTTTTTCTTGGCATCCTGAGTTTTCTTGTCGTTTATTCCTTTATTATCCTGAACCCCTGCCTGAGCCGTTACTCCTGTCTGACCTGCCTGAGCCGATGCCACTGCACCACCTGCTCCTGCTGCTGCTACTGCACCACCGGGACCTGCCTGAGCCGATGCCACTGCGCCACCTGCCCCTGCTGCTGCCACTGCACCACCTGCCCCTGCTCCTGCTGCTGCCACTGCGCCCGTGCCAATAGATGGAGTTGATATAGATGGCATAGAAGGCATTGACATAGAAGGCATTGACATAGAAGGCATTGAAGGCATTGACATAGATGGCATTGACATAGACGGCATAGAAGGCATTGACATAGATGGGCCTCCACCACTGAATCCGCCGCCGAAGCTTCTGCCACCGAATCCGCCGCCAAATCCACCGCCGACAAAGCTTCCTCCGCCGAATCCACCGCCAATACTTGGCATTACAGGCATACCCATATTCATACCCATATTCATACCCATATTGGGTCTCATCATGTTATTCATAGCAGCTCCTGCCATAGCACCGAGTCCCATTGCTGCCCCTAACATACCGGCACCCATCATGCCTTTCCCCATACCCTGTTGCTGCCCGAGGCCGAGGAAATTACCCATATTCTGCATCATATTACCACGTACATCTGCTGGATTGGCACCCAGTTCTTCAAGTCTCTTCATTATGGCATTCTGATGGGCTCTGCATAAACCCTGCTGCTGCTGGAGATTTCCCATAGCATTCTGTATATTGCCCATTCTTTCCTGGCCGACTTTAAGCTGACCTTTGAACATTTCGGCAAGCTTATTTTCCATCATTTTTTTCATATTCATCATGTTTTTCTGCTGACCCATCATCTGGCCTTTTTGAGTCATACTTTTACCCATATTCTGCATCTGCTTTGCCACATTCTGTAAAAGCTTGGCCACCATTTTTAGCATCTTTGCAACGACTTTCAGAGCAGCAGATAAGGCAGGACCAACATAAGGAACTCCTGCTACTGCTGCGGCAGCAGCTTCAACACCTGTAGCGGCAGCATTTACACCTGTAGCAGCAGTATTAAGGGCTGTACCTATGTTGTTTAATGTCTGGCCTATACCGTTGAAGAGTTTTTCTTTTATGCCGAACATCTGTTCCTTCATGCCGAACATCTGACCCATTTTCGTATGTTGCATAAGGTTTTTAGTAAACATCTGGTTCATGTTCATCTGCATTCTGCCGTCTGTAAAGCATGTCTGGAGCCCCACTCCAATCTGTTGCTGGAAACCTCCCACGCGGCCCAGAGCCGATGTGAGAGGATCTATCTGGGTCATAGAGCCATATTCCATATTACCCATACCTGCCATTACCTGAACAGGTGCCTGATAGGCAGCATTGGCCATACTTCCCCCCTGCCCCATTTGCCCTCCCATCATAGAGAAAGCTCCCATGTTCTTGGGCATAAGGCCAAGCATACCCTTACCGCCACCCATAGCATCTTTTGCATATTGATTGCCCATAAAGGTATCCTGCCCGGCATGACCCTGCTTCCTTCCGTCATTGAGCTTCTGGTTTGTTTCCTTATGGGCAGATTCCATTTTGGGAATATGAGGCTTTACTTTTCTTTTTGCTCTCCTGTTCCTCACTGATTTTGCTTTCTTTATACCTTTTTTAAAACTGGCATCGCTCTGCGTAAAACCTGCATCCAGTTGACCGCCTATATTGCCTATTCCTCCCATACTATCCATATACCTGACCACCTTTCTTTAAAATTTATTATATAATAATTTTTATTTTTTGACTCCATATGTAATCTTCAAATTACGTATTACGATAATTTATTTTCCCGGGCCTCCTTTCGCAAAAAGACTCAGAGGATTAACACATGATAATTCTGTGAAAACACTGAAAGCATTATCCAGGGTATATAAAGTATTTATTCCATTGTTAATCATAACAGCCAGATGCAGTAAATCCCTTCCGCCTGCATTGGGATATTTTTCCGATAACTCTCTGGACATAAAAACATCTTCTGCTGTTATATTTAATACTTCAGATATTATACAACTGATAGAATCAAATACTTCAAGGCTCTTTTTAAGACCTACTGTTTTCTTCAAACTGTAGAGGAGTTCCTGAAGTACAAGAGCGTCTGTTACCCCTTCCATATCTTCGTTTATTACCGATTGAAGCACTCTGAGACAGGCATTTTTACAGCTATTATTTTCACTTACGGAATATAAAGGTATGTCCGTATTTATAAAGATTCGTTCTTTAATAAGATTTCCTCCTCTACATCTTCTTTCAGGTCTGACCAGTTCGCTATTGGTACACTTATTTCTTTTAATTTCTCTAAAGCATGAAGTTTTCTTGATATTGATGCCCATTTGTACTGTTTATCTATAGCCTCTCTGATAAGCTCCGCTATAGATTTATGTGTCTCTTTTGCTTTCTGTCTTAAAAGGGCAAAGCGCTCTCCGTCTATACGTATCTCCAGGCGCCTGGAATATTTGTCGTTCATGTTAATCCTCCATTTTTTTGTCCGTAATACGGATTACGTAACTATGATACTATAAAATAAAAAAAATGTCAAATTTATAAGATCGTGTCACTATAGTGTATTTCATAATAATTTTTATCTCCTCTAAAAATCTTTTTTTTGAAGATTTTTTCTGCTATAATAGTATATATATGACATGTTTATATAAGAATCAAAATAATACTCCCATAGGAGACTGGGATAATATATACCGTGAGTTAAAGGGTTACCCTCCCTGGGAATCCGGTGAAGAAGAGAATATATTAAAAACTTTGATAGATGGAGATTTTATAAAAAAGGGCACAACTCTGGATACAGGGTGTGGTCTGGGCACAGATCTTATATATCTTCAGAGTAGAGGTTTTAAAGTAACAGGAATAGATATAAGTACTTCTGCCCTTGAAAAAGCAAAGATAAGAAAAGAAGATATTAATTTATGTGCCGGAAATGTTCTCTCCCTTCCTTTTCGTAATGAAATTTTTGATTTTATAAATGACAGAGGATGTTTTCATCATATTGAAAAGCATTTAAGAGAAATTTATACTCAGGAAGTCTTCAGGGTCCTGAAAAAGGGAGGCATTTTACTGCTGCGATTTTTCAGTGAACATTATTATAAGTCAGGCGGAAGCGGACAGCCGCTTTACAGGAAAGACATAAAGGATATTTTTGATAATTTTTTTTCTTCAGGTGAGATTAATGATTATGTGGGAAGAGGGAATAAATGGCCTGTAGAGATGTCCTGGTGTCTTATGAAAAAAAGAAAATTTATATGAGAACCGTGAAGGGTGAAGAGCTAAAAGAAGATAAGTTCTAATTCTTCATTGTAAGCACCCGATCATGGTTATTAGAAGAATCTTTTTATATTTTATGATTATATGGAGAAAATAAAGTGAAAATTGTAAGAATTAATGAGGAAGGTCAGATAACAATACCTTCTGCATTCAGAACAGAATTAAAATTACAACCAAATATGAAATTATGTATTTATATAGAAGATGGAAAAATTATCATTGAACCACTTTCAGATGACCCTATTCAGGCTCTCTGTGAATTATTAAAGGGAGATTCTCCACTTTCATAGACCGGATATAAATTTTTTCTATCTCCTGTCACTATTATTATTAATATTGAAGGATTTTAACAAGTATATGAGAATAAATATTAATAAGGAGTGATATATATGCCTGTTTATGAGTTTAGCTGTAAAAATTGTTCACATATATTTGAGGGCCTTTATCCTTTCGGAACAAAAGCAGAAAACCTGGAATGTCCTGAATGTAAGCAGAAAACTCTTATGAGGAAATTTTCTACCTTTGCCGTATCTTCAAAAGGAGGAAATGGTGATTTTGCTTCTGCTGCTTCCGGCTCATCAAAAAGCAAATGTTCTTCCTGTAGCGGTGGAAGTTGTTCTACCTGTTCATAAGTAGTTCTGTGCAAAATTTTTGAAAGTGTAAGAATGTTTTGTGTAATTTTACTATAAAAAAGGCTTTAATAGAGGTTTATATAAATTTATGACACAGTCAAATTTGTTCACTTCTATAAACATTATACAGGAGGCTTGAATGATATGAAAGAAGCAGTAGAGAAAGTAATAAGTGAGAAGATCCGTCCGGGACTTCAGGCTGACGGCGGTGATATAGAATTAATCGATGTAAGCACAGATGGCGTTGTAAAGGTTAGACTGCAGGGGGCATGTTCAGGATGCCCTATGGCAGCTATGACTTTACAGTTCGGTGTTGAGAAAGCTCTCAGAGAGTCAGTGCCAGGATTTAAAGAACTGGTAAATGTAAAATAATATCGTGACAGGTGACGCGTTACGCGTAACGCGTCACAACCCTCTGGCAAATTATATTAGAACGGTTATTATCCTCGCGTTACGTCTCGAGTCACCCTTTACGCTTTACACATCACGATATAAATATGATGTAATTATTTCCTGACAACTTCTAAATACCGCAACAGGTAAAATGTTATTCATAAAAAGCTTCTGCCTGACAGGCTCTGGAGAAGAAAAATTAGTTTTTTATATAGAATTAAAAATTAAATAAGGGTTAATTTATTGTCTGTAAAACAAATGATATAAGGCAAATTATTTTTCTTCGTAAGAGCCTGTCAGGCAGAAGCTGATAGAATGGTTGCTAGCTTATCTGGAGTGGTGCCAGGTCAGAATTTTCTTCTGAATTTTGCTATGAAAAAACCTTCTGTTCCATGTAAAGGAGGGAGAAGAAGAAGACCGGCAGAAGCCCTGTTTTCTACGTCAGGAAAAGGATTTTCAGATATGAAGTCTCTATGGGATTCCAGAAAATTCTTTACAATTTCCTCACCTTCTTCAGGCTCAATGGAACATACACTGTATACCATAGAACCACCCGGTTTTACAAAATGTGAAGCTTCATCTATCATGTTTTTTTGAATAAGAGAAAGTCTTTCTATATCCTTTATATCTCTGTTCCATCTGCTGTCTGAATGTCTTGAAATTACTCCCGTGCCTGAACATGGGGCATCGAGTAGTACTCCGTCAAAATATTCATTCAGATTATCCCTGAGGTTCATTACATCTAAAACCATTGTATTAAGAATATTTATACCTAGACGAATACAACTGGAATTTAATGTTTTAAGTCTTTTTTCTGAAATATCTACTGCAAGTATTTTTCCTATGTTATTCATTAATTCCCCTGCATGGGTCGTTTTGTTACCGGGAGCGGCACATAAATCCAGAACTGTGTCTCCCTGTTTCGGAGCCAGACATTTAGCCGGAAACATGGAAGCTTCTCCCTGTATAGTGAAAAAACCATTTTTATAACAATCAAGATTTTCCAGTCTGTAATTTTCAAGGATTTGAAGGCCTTCAGGGATAAATCTGAGGGGTTTTGTACCCAGACCTTTTTTTTCAAGCATATCAGATAGAGTTTCTCTGTTTGTTTTAAGGGTATTTATTCTTATCGTAAGCGGAGGGGGGGTGTTGTTAAATTTACAGATTTCTCCGGTAAAATCTTTACCCCATCTTTTAATCCATCTCTTTATCATCCATTCAGGGTGCGAGTAATAGACAGACATATCTTTTATATCATTGCCTGTGTCCGGTTTTTCCAGTAATAAAGTTTTTTTTCTTTCTACAGAACGGAGAACTCCGTTTATGTATTTAACGATATGTGGTTTAAAAAGAGATTTACTTATTTCTACTGTTTCCGATATGGCAGCATAAGGGGGAATTTTATTCAGACAGAGAAGTTGATAGGCTCCCAGATAAAGTAAAATCCTTACGTTTCTTTCAATTTTTTGGCATGAAGATGTAAGTGAAATAACCCGTTCCAGGAACAGTTGCTGGCGATTTATTCCCTGTACAAGCTGTGTTACAAGAGCCCTGTCCTGAGCTGAAAGGTTACATTTATTTAGAGTAACGGCAAGATTATTCTGAGATTTTTTGTTCTGTAAAATTTCAAAAGCTACATATCTGGGGTTATTATCCCTGAATTGTTTCATCCGGTTTTTTACCTAAAATTTCTCCTTTATCCATTTTATAACCTCTTAAAAATTCCCTTGCCCCTGTTTTTTTTCTGGAAGGCATCTGGAGGGTAATAATTTCCAAAAGACCATTACCTGTTCCGATAATAAGTCCTTCTTTTTCGCCGGCCTGGACTATAACGCCAGGCGTGCCGTCATATTCTCCTCCTGTATTTGCTTCCCATATCTTTACCTTTTCACCTTTATAATAGGTATAGGTCCCGGGGAAAGGGGTGAAAGCCCTGATTTTTCTCTCTATTTCAGCAGAGGAACAGGTCCATTCAATTTCTCCGTGACCGGCGAATATTTTATCAGTGTAACAGGCTATATCATGGTTCTGTACCTTACGTACTACCTTCCCTTCTTCTATCTGGTTAACTGTTTCCAGAAGTATCTCACTGCCGAGTAAAGAAAGTTTATCATGGAGACTTCCTCCTGTTTCTTTTGGTTCTATCGGGATTTCCTTCTGGATAATCATATCACCTGTATCCCACCCTTTATCAAGATAAAAAGTAGTGATGCCGCTTGTTTTATCGCCTCTGATAATAGGTTCTATAATGGGAGATGTTCCTCTGTAGAGAGGCAGCAGGGAAGGGTGCAGATTTATACTTCCGAACTGAGGATATTCTCTTATCCATTTTGTTATATAGTGAGAACAGCATACTGTTATAAGTAAGTCAGGTCTCAGACTGTCAAGAATTGCCTTGAATTCCGGCGTGTTAATTTTTTCCGGCTGAAAGACAGGAATATTTAATTCTAAAGCTTTCTGTTTTATGGGAGAAAAGATAATCTTATTTCCCCTTCCGCTGGGACGATCGGGATTTGTTACAACTCCAACTATCTTATGCCGTGATTTCGACAGGACTTCCAGTGATTTAACTCCGAATTCAGGAGTCCCCATAAAAAAAATATTCAATCAGTTACACCCCTCAACAGTGAGCAGTGAGCAGTTATCAGTGCGCAGATAACAGTGCAGCCACAGTCACATATGTTTAATACAAAATAAAGTCCCCTGATAAGGACTTTTTTTACCTTTTATTAGCAACAGCAGCTAATTTGTTAAGATTTCGTGGAGCCGCACATTATACGTTACGGCTGACAGGCAACGAAATCTTTGCCGCTGTGAGTATTTATGATAAAGTAAGTCTTTTTTCTTTAATTTCCTCTATTAAAGAAGAAATATTGTTATCTTTATGTTGTTCTGCTATTTCTTCTTCCATATCTTCTTTACTGCGAAGATGTGTAGCTTTATCGGTAAAAAGTATGCCGTCAAGATGGTCCAGTTCATGTTGAATCGCTCTGGCTCTGAAGCCAGATGCATCGATTGTTATACCTTTGCCTTTGCGGTTAATGGCTTTAACGGTAATTTTTTTAAGCTGTCTTTTTACATCTCCCCATATACCGGGAACACTGAGACAACCTTCTATGCCATCTTCCAGTTCACCTTCTTTTTTTATTATCTTCGGGTTGATAAAAACCTGGAGTCCCTGGCCATCGCCGACATCAACCATTACAAGCCTTTTAGATACGCCGACCTGAGGAGCTGCAAGGCCTACGCCGGGGGCGTCATACATAGTTTCAGCCATATCTTCTATAAGTTTTTTTATATCGTCATCTATATGTTTTATTTCTTTTGCTTTTTTTCTCAGAACAGGATCTTCGTCTATTCTTATTTTCCTTAATGCCATATTAATCACATCCCCAATTTTTTTTACTGACCTGACCATAAGCATGTAATAAACATTTTCCTCATGCCACGTGTTACGCGTTACGAGAGCATACATGTATTATTTATGCTTAACTCAATAATATATTATATCATATCTGGAGGTAAAAAGAAAATACCGGATTGACCTGGCCATTAAAATTATATTTTATTTTCTATAGTTTTGCAATTTTTAAAAAAATTATAATTTCTTACATATAAACTATAAATATTTATACTCACCTCCATAGAAGGATTTGTCTTTATTATATAGAATTTTTAATTTATGAGAAAATATTTAACAGCTGTTATTCATATTATAGCTACCGTATGTATAAGTTCCCTTTCACTTTTTTTCTCTCTTTTCGATTCCTCCGGGGAAAGCCAGAGATGGTGTGCCCAGATGTGGGGAAAAACATGCCTGTTGGGTGCGGGAGTTACATTAAATGTAAATGGTCTTTCGAATATTAGTGGCAAAGGCCCTTTTATCTTTGTGTCAAATCACCGGAGCTATCTCGATATATGGGTTTTACTTGCTGCCATACCTTATTCTTTTCGTTTTGTCGCAAAAAAATCTCTTTTTTCCTGGCCTTTTATAGGATGGCATCTTCAGAGAT
>DAIOEN010000178.1:0-14731 GCA_036746235.1 Vulcanimicrobiota bacterium
AAATAAAGCTTTAGATGAAAATTAAGTAGAGGGAGTTAATCTAAATAATTTATTTTTATAATATTACAGATGAATACGGATGTTTCTCAAATTTTTCCCGTCATGGATTTGAATTGAACGGCCAATACTGGCCTACGAGTGAACATTATTTTCAGGCCCAGAAGTTCGCAGGCACTCCTCATGAAGAAGCTATAAGAAAAGCTCCCACCCCGCGGGAAGCAGCAGAGATGGGCAGAGACAGAAAAAGACCTCTCAGAAAAGACTGGGAACAGGTAAAAGATGAAATTATGGTCTGTGCAGTCAGGAAAAAATTTGAAACCCATAAAGATATAAGAGATGTTTTACTTGCCACCGGGGAAGAAGAACTGATTGAAAATACGACATATGATTATTACTGGGGATGTGGTACAGAAGGTCATGGTAAAAACATGCTCGGACAGATTCTTATGCAGGTAAGAAAAGAATTTCAGTCAGTCAGATAAGTAAAAAATATTGTTTATATAAAAATCCACTTTACCATTTCCCTCAATGTAATTTTTTTCCCGTACATCAATATACCTGTTCTGTAAATCTTTGCGCTTATCCATACACTTACTATGAAGGTTAATACGAGTAATGTCATTGACAATGCCAGCTCATACCATGGAACTTCCACACTTGCCAGCCTTACAAGCATGGTCATAGAAGAAAAGAAGGGAAATATGGAAAAAAATCTGGCAGTAGCACCGCCGGGATTCTGAAGTATTCTTGTTATAATCAGCATGGGTATAATCAGTGGAATTGTGACGGGAAATACAAGCTGCTGCGCATCACTTTCCTGATCCACTGCAGAGCCTATGGCAGCAAAAAGGGAACCATATAATAAATAACCTCCGAGAAAATAAAAGAAAAAGAAGAAGAGGAGTTTAAAGTCAAAGCTCTGCGTGTCTGACAGTAACTCTTTAATCTGCAACTGATCCGAAGTTGACAGGGATGGATTATGTGCGAAGATAGACAGACTGATAAAAAGTATAAGACATTTTAATATGAACCATATGGCAAGCTGTGTAAGTCCCATGGCTCCTATGCCTATGATTTTACCTATCATCAATTCAAAAGGTTTTACGGAAGAAACGATTAATTCTACTATACGATTGGTTTTCTCTTCCATTACGCCTCTCATGACAAAAGAACCGTAAATAAACATGGTCATATAGATTAAAAAGGCCATAATATAGCCCAGTGCTGCAGAAATAATGGTGCTGGTTTTCTTCTCTTCTCCATGATTTGTGAGTTTACCTGTAGATAAAGAGAGACGGACATTTAATTTATCCAGTATTTCCCTTGATATTCCGGTGTTTTCTATCCTGATTTCTTTCACTATTTCTTTTAATTTAACCCTGAGCTGAAGTTCCTGTCCCAGGCTGAGAGGATCAGACGAATAATAAAGTATTTTAATGTCTCCGCTGTCCAGTTTTTCCGGTATTATTAAGATGCCCTGGCGATGTTTATTAATCAGTGTTTTTCTTAGAACTTCATAATCGTCGGTTGCAGGGATAAACGTGAAATTTTCGCCGCTCGCAAGTTTATCTAAAACTATATTGGAATTATCTATAACATAAATCTTTAAATACTCTCGTTCCGAAATCTGTCCTACCAGAATGGGAAGAGCTATTATAAGAGCAAATCCAAGCGGCACCAGAAGGGTTGACAGTAAAAAAGTTTTCGTCTTTACCCTTGTAATGTATTCTCTTTTTATTATAAGCCAGATTTTGTTCATAATTTTCTCGTGAGTCGTGAATAGTGAACAGTGATGCGTGATGCGTGATGTGTGATGTATATTATATTAAATCGTCTTCGTTTTTCACTTTTCACTTTTCACTTTTCACTTTTCACTCTTCACTTTTCACTCTTCACCTTTCACTCTTCCCCCTACCAGTTCTATAAATATTTCATTCAATCCCGGTAGTTTTAACTCAAATTTAGTAATATCCACTTTATCTATTGCCTTCGACAGGAAATCCCTGGCAGTGAAATTCTCATGAAATTTTACTGTTACATGTTTGTTTTTCATCTCCAGAAGTGTCAGGCCGGATATTTCCCTGGCAAAAGCCAGATCTCCTTCTGCTTCTATTCTGTAAATATTTTTATTATATTTTTTTTTCACATTCCATATTTCATCTTCCAGGATAACCTGTGAATTGTCGATAAGACCTATGTAATCACACATTTCTTCAACCTGTTCCATTCTGTGAGTGGAAAAAATAGTCGTTGTACCTTCCTCTTTAAGCTCTAAAATTATATCTTTAATAAGCTGTGTGTTTACAGGGTCAAGACCGGAAAATGGCTCATCCAGTATAAGAAGTTTCGGCCTGTGAGCCACAGTTAAAATAAATTGAATCTTCTGTTGCATACCTTTTGAAAGTTCAGAAAGAGTTCTGTCTTTCCATTCGTAAATATTTAACTTTTTAAGCCAGAAATCTATACTTTCTACGGCTCTAATTTTAGATAAACCTTTTAACATAAGAAGATAAACAAGCTGTTCCCTTATTTTCATTTTTCTGTAAAGTCCTCTTTCTTCCGGCATATAACCAATGAATTGCAGGTGTCTGTCCTGAAGAGACTCTCCGTCTATAAATATTTCTCCTCTATCAGGATACATAATCCTTGTAATCATGCGGATAATCGTAGTTTTTCCTGCACCATTGGGGCCGAGCAGACCGTATATGGAACTATGGGGAACAGATAGTGAAACATCCTTTACTGCAATCTTTGTAGAATAGGATTTTGTTACATTTTTAATTTCCAGATATTTTTTTCCCATAGCAGTTTTATTCTCACCTGTTATCTTAAAATCCTTTATTTTTCCGGTAAACAAATTTCTAAAGTCTGAAAGGGTTTTGTCTTTGTACAATAGAATTTATCCGGAAATAATGGGAAGCGTGACAGGTAACGCGTAATGCGAATAAAGGGTTTTTCTAAAACAGTAGAGTAATCTTATGGGGAAATTATTTATTAAAAAAAGAAGTTTTTTAAAAGAATTTTTTGATGGTGAAAATTACAAAACCTTTATAACACAGGCCTTTTAAAAAAAGTAGTATTTATCCTCAATAAATATTTTTATACATACTAACTATAATGGACTAACCGTTTTTTTTTTTTAATTTTGGGAGGATTTTACATTTATTAAATAGAATTGCTATCTTCTATAAATATTTTTCTTAATTCCATATGTTTTTTTCAGGGAGGTAGCTTTTTATGAAGAACGCAGTAATTTTTTACTCTTATCTTATTTTTCTTCTATTAATTGGATGTATTTTTGCCAGTTGCGGCGGAGGAAGCAACAATGGCACTCTGCCTGTTACAAATACAAATTCTAATATAGATTCCAATCCTTCCGCTGTTGATTCCACACCGACACCTGTGTTATCAAATGTTTCTGTCTCAGGCTATATATATGCCGGGAATACAGTGACAGAAGACGGAGAAACAGTTCCCCGTATTAACGTAATTGATGTTCCTGCTTACCAGGCAGATTCTTCAGGAAATCAACCATTCACTGAACAGGTGTTAAATACCCTGAAAGACGAATACCCGGAAGACTGGGCAAAGGTTGAAATTCAGGAACTTTATGCTCAATTAAACAAAACTCTTTCAGAAAGCAAGCCTCTGCCAGAATGTAATGGACAGGTTTATTCTGTTTACAGTGAAAATCCTATTCCTGTAGGCTCTGATGGGCATTTTGATAACACAGTCCTTACAGGAGCTACAGACAGCAATGTAAAGCTTGAAGTAGCACTTGGAGAAGATAATTATGCTGAAGTGGAAACTCTTCCTTCGTCAGGTTCTATAAATTCCTCTGATGCTACAAGTGCTGCAGTGCTTAAATCATGTCCTGAGAAGATATTTGCCTTCCCTGGAGAAATTGTAATATTTAAAGTATATTCAGAGCCGGGAATAAATCTTAAATCGGCAGGTCTGAAATTTGCTCTAAATAACGCCTCCATAGGCTGTATCACACAGCCGGTATATTTATGTTTATTCGGAGCGCATAAATACCAGGTGGCGTATGGCTGTGTGTATATTAAACATGGTCTGGATACCCCCGTTGATACCATAATTACCGCAAAGACCAATAGTGGCCTTAAAGTTGAAATACCAATAGAGATTGTGAAATCAACTCTCAGTATATCAGGTCATGTGTATGTCGGCGATGGAGCGACCCTTGTAAAGGGATATGTAAAAGCTTATGGGCCGAAAGGGTTTTGTAAGTTAGACGCTTCTTCGGGAAATTATACTTTGCCCCGCGTATTTAAATCACATGGAGTAACAATTCAAGCGATATGGTGGACAATCGAAGATGGCAAGACTGTAAGGCATAGAGAACAGAGAATAATGGATTTTTTAAATGGTAACGTAACCGATTTAAATTTCGGAGTTTTGCCTCTTACAGATCAATACTATAAGTATATTTCCTTAGAAATACTGGACCAAAAAACAGCATGGGAGGAACAACTTGGAAAAGAGCAGGGTACACAAAAAACGGCTGATTGGTTAAATGGACTGGTGCCGGGAAATTCTCCTCCTTCTGATATAATAGAAGCTATAAGAGATGCCGAAGTAGATGAATATGAGCCTTATAGATTAATATTTCATTTTAAAAATGGTTTAGAAACATCGTTAAATAGTAGGGACCCTTATTTACCAGAAGATACTTCAAGAAGCAACGGAAAAATTTCTTCAAGTCTTGGGAATAAAGATTCTATATCCGGATGTATTGTTGCTTCTGATGCTACAACAGTTAAAAATGAAGATATCTTACTGCTTGGGCCTGCATCCTTTGAAGATTATAAAAATAATGATTTGATGTTTGATAATCTTAGAGAAGAGTTTGAGAATAGATATGGTGCTTCCCACGTCACATCTTTACATACAAGAGGGAAACTTACCTATTCTTCTATTTCTCCCTATAATAAGTTGCGGACCAATTCAGTATTGTGTGTTATAAAAAATGGAGAACAGGATAACGTTCCAAGGCCGGAGAATTTTCTAAATATAGATAAATATGGGGTAATTTACATCTTTGCACATACCAGTGGTGCTAATGGTGCCCTCATGGCTTGTCCATGTTATTATGACGATGCTAAACTAGGGGCCTGGCTATCCCAGGCGAATATAAATTATTTTGGGATTGAATGGAAGGAGTTTTATCCCTATGGACCAGAAGATGTCGATACAAAATGGTTTTGTGAAAAACTTTATTTAAGAAAAGATTTTTTTGCTAATGTATATAAGAACTATGACTTCAGTGGTTCCATTGTATATCTAAATGGTTGTGTAGGCGTTCAGTTTCGTGAAGCTACTAAATTTGCATCAAATGCCAAGGTTTTTTTAGGTTATAATTCGGGAGTGTTTGTAGAGAGAGCACAACACGTCTCATATACCTTTTTTAATCATATGTTGTTACCAGGGAATGCTATCGATGCATATAGGGCAGCGAACGACTTTAATGGCGATATCTTTCACATAGATACAGGACCTTCTCATCAGAATGATAATACTTATTTACCCGGTGATGCGACAGTTACAGTTCATAAAGATAATCTGAAAGGTAAAATATGGCAGAATGGAAATAAATAATTTATTAAAATCAAATAAATTATCGATAGCTGAATTTAAAGAGAGTTTACCTCCTTTTCTTTCCATTATACTGGGGGTTTTAATATCTATAATCAGTGGGTTTATATTAGCAAATGCTTTCCGATTATACAATTACTTAAATGCAATGGATTATTTTGTATATCATTTTCTATATTATAAGGACTATTATATGATATTACTATATATCTTTTGTAATATCTTTTTGGGTTTAATCTTAGCTATAGCTATTTCATACGGAATAAAAAGACATAAGTATAAAAATAAAAAAAATCTCTTTACTTTAATAGTTTTTTGTTCTTTCCTTGTTTATTTCGTTTTTTCTATGATTTTTATGTATATATTTTTTAGAACTGGTTATATAAATTATCAGGTTCTAGATATGAATAAAGACCGTAATATTAGTTTAAAAGAGTTTTTGTTATGTACATTATATGAATGGCCTCTTTTGTATTATGATGTGGGAGGTGATAGTATTATGAAGGATAGTACTTACCGTATAATGGCATTATTTAGGTATGCTCCCGAAAAATGGCAAGAGTTAGTATTTTACATTTCACCTGTAGCGGTAAATATTGTTTTCTTGTTTATTCAATTTCTCATTACTATTGTTTGCACCTGGAAATATATTCTTTATTCCTGTCCCTGGCTTTCAGAAATTTTTTCTCAAAATAAAAACGGATTATTAAAAAACTGTAGTACAATTAAGGAGGACTCATAATGGAACGTACCTGTTATCTATCACTATTCTTAATAACTCTGTTATCTTTTATTATCATCTCCGGCTGTGGCGGAGGAAATGACGGAATAACTCAGCCATCATCTATTACAACACCAACTGTTAATCCTTCAGATTATGGTTATTTAGTTATTCAGGTAAAATGGCCTCAATCCGATTCCTCTTCCGATAAATGTATTATTTCTTCCGGTAATAAAGAAAATGAACTTATCGCATCTATGCCCGAGGGAACAAATTATGTTGTAATTAAAGTCCGTGAAGAGAGTGATCAGGGAGATGTAAATAAGGTTATGATAACTGGTGACGGAAAAGAAGCAAAAGCAACTATCACTTGGAATTTAGGAGAAAATAGAGCGGTAATAGGGCCTCTGCCTGCTGTAAGAGTTATTGTCAGAGCAGAAGCTTGGGGAGGCATTCATTATCTTTCCCAATTGGTCGAGCCAGTAGATAAACTGGTTAGGATAAACCCGGGAATAAATAATCCATTTGACCTGGCCCTTGGTGATTACAACATAACAGCAGTAGCCACCGACCAGACTCTTACTTTAGTTCCTCAATCCAAAATTACAGCCAATGGAACATCTGACCTGACGCCCGGCCCATCTGTTTCGCCAACAGAAGAAGAGCCAACTCCTACTCCTTATGATGATTTCCCTTATCCCCCAGACGATACTCCTGTGCCGACTCCTGTAACAGGGGGAGAGGCATCCACTTCTATTATAGCAAGACTTATGATTGTATACCCTGCTCCTGATCCCAATACTTCATCAGATCCCAATGCTGTAGTTACACCTGCTCCTTCTCCGAAACCTATAGCAAATAAGTTAATCAAATTCAGACTGGCAGAAGGTACAGTAGGAACAGGCACTCTTCCTGCCACAGGCTATACAGATCCAAATGGTTTCTGTGTGGTGACCTTTGGAACTGATAATCCTGGTCGCAAAGTAATAGAAGCTTCGTATCAGCCTGATCCCAATGAGCTGAATAGTATTTATAAAGCTACCTGTGAGGTTAATGTAGAGCAGGGAGAGATCAATCCGGACAAATACACTCTGGATGCAATAATCTCCAGAGGACAGATTGTTCAATTTGATGGTCAGACAATAATAAAAGTCTGTTTAACCAGCAAGACAGGGGCAGATGTGAGCGGTAAAACAGTCAATTTTTCTATAAATCAGGGAGGAATTGGCAGTTTATCTGCTGGCAGTGCCACAACAGATCCTAATGGAATGTGCCAGACGATTTTTTCATCTGGAACAACTGGAACTGCAACAATTACTGCTAGATATATAGTTGATAACCTGCCTATAACATCTGACGCTACGATAGAAGTAGTTGAACAATTAGCCTGTCAGGATGATTTTGAATCCGAATTTTTTGGCCTTGATCATAACAGCCCTATATGGTCCAGATACGATCTTAATAACTGGATTATAATCGGCCCTATTATTGGATACAATTTACTTGATCCAGGTGTTAATGCAAGTATAGACTTTAATACAAAATCATTACGAATTTATGGAAGTTCCATAGAAAGCAGAAAAACTTTGGAAGCACCTTATGAATGCAGTGCAAAATTCAGAGTCAGTAGTGAGTATTTACCTTCTGAAAGATCGGATGTCGGTGGAATAACTATAAACCATTACCCCGGGTATACCTTTCTTATCAGATACAAAAGTGACGGAACTCTTACTGATTTAAATGATGAACCTTTAGGAAACTACCGAATAGATGACTGGAATACTGTAGATATTAAATTTGCAAAAAATACAATCAGGTATTTGATTAATGATGAACTTGTAAAGATAGTAACTCCTCATAGTGGAACACCTACATATGATAAGGACTATCTCCAACTGAGTTCACAGAGATATATTGATATCTGGTATGATGATATAAAGGTATACAGGTTATGGGGTGTACCGGGATTTGAAGATTAATTGTCTATATTTGAGTTCCAGGCTTTAAACCTGGAACTCAAATAAACAAACATGATGAATTCAAGCACATATGTCCTTATTCTACCCTGTATACTATGGGCTTTATTGTGCAGATACTATTCAATATTTTCCAATTATAATATTCCTCATTTTACGGTAAATACTGTTCCTGACAGACTCCTGATGAATACAATGATTTTTACCCTTCTCTTTCTGATATATACTGTAAATTATTGCTTGTCGAAAAGATACAAAGAAATCCCATTTTCTGTAAAGATTTCTATCATATTAGCCTTTACAGTTACATCCATACTGAATATACTGACCCATCCCATAGGAGGATCTGATGTATTTAACTATATTATTAACTGTAAAGTGTCCTATTATCACCATCTTAATCCATATACCCATAGTTTTGAACCATTCGGAGGAGAACATCTGGCAAAATATCTGAAGGTCATAAACAAACCTCTGGGATTTGGGCCTGCCTGGATAATACTTTCTTATGTACCATCCATGTTTATGGATTTCACTTCCATAGTTTCTATGATACTCTGGTATAAAGTATATAATTGCCTGTTTCTCGCAGGCACGGCTATTCTCATATATCATTATCAGGACAGTGACAGGAAATGGATTTCACTATATCTGTTTCTGATGAATCCTCTTATATTGTTTGAAGGACTGGTAAACGGTCACAATGACATAATGATGACCTTCTTTTTAATCTTTGCCATCTTCAAATTAAGACAGAATTCCATATATTCCTTGCCTCTACTTACGTTAAGTGCTTTAATAAAATTCTTTACTCTGCCGTTATTTCCGTTATTTATCATAGAATCCTACAGAAAACACCGGCAGATGAATAAAATCGTCCTTTCATGCCTGTTATCTTTCCTGGTAATAATAATTCTCTTTCTTCCTTACTGGGACAAAGGGAATATGATAAAAGGGATGTTATCCGGCATGAGTTCATACCATAATACGGGAGGCCTGTCCATACCTTCCATTATGAAAGGATATATGAAGGTGAATAAATTGGGTGGTATATCTTATGTAACACCTGTTTTCGGTATTATCTTCCTGATATTTCTCTTTATAGAGACTTTCTTTATAAAGGGCACGACGGAAGAGAGAATGACTGTTCTATTGACTTTCTTTCTCATTACCGTTTCCCTGTTTTACCCCTGGCATTTCATACCTGTTCTGACTGTTCTTACCTTTTGTGAAAGTAAAAGACATGTAACATATCTATTTACGGCAACTTTTTCTTCTATGGCCTTTTATCCTTTATCGGTATGGTTATTGAATTTCAGTGGATTATCTGTGTTTTACGCATATTTATGTCTGTCTCTGCTTATGCTCCTGCCCGTAATAATATTTTTTATCGGAACGGTTATTCTTAACTGTTACCTTAAAATCCCTTATTTTTCCGGTAAACAAATTTCTAAAGTCTGAAAGGGTTTTGTCTTTGTACAATAGAATTTATATGGGAATTGTATGCATAACCCGTGACAGGAGGATGGCTATCTGTACCTGTCATGGAATTGTCACGACCCCGGTAATTATGAGAGATTTTATGAATAATAAACCCCGCAGGGGGGCTTGAAAGAAAGGTTAAGAGAACATGAAAAAACCGGATCTCCCCATATGGCAGATAATCAATATGAGTATAGGATTTTTTGGCATTCAGCATGGCTTTGAAATACAGTTTGCCCGTATGAGTTCCATCTATGAAAAACTCGGTGCAAAACCCGATGAATTGCCATTTCTCTGGCTTGCAGCACCTCTTACGGGACTTATAGTTCAGCCTGTAATAGGTTATATGAGTGATAAGACATGGCTTTCTGCTCTTAAAATGAGAAGAAGACCCTATTTTTTTACAGGCGCAATTCTTGCAACAATAGCACTCTTTATTATGCCATCCTCTTCTTCTCTGTGGATGGCTGCAGGATGTCTCTGGATGTTAGATGCTTCATTGAATATAAGTATGGAACCATTCAGAGCTTTTATAGGAGATAAACTTAATACCGGTCAGAGACCTGCAGGATATGCCTATCAGGGACTTATGATAGGCCTGGGTACTATATGCGGTACTTACATAGCGTCTCTGGATTTAATGAACATACTCCCTGCTTACTCCGGCTCTGTGCCTTTTCTATCACGCCTTCTGTCTTTCCTGCAATCTACGGGAGCCACATCGATGCATCTTGCTTTCTATGCCTGTGCGATTATATATTTTATTTCAGTGATGTATACAGTACTTACATGCAGTGAATATCCTCCCGAAGAAACAGAAGAACAGGTTAAAAGCGGAACTGCTGTCGATGCACTGAAAAACTGGGGTAAAGAAACATGGGATTGTTATACAAAAATGCCTCCTGTCATGAAACGGCTTGCTGTTGTTCAATTTTTTACATGGATGGGCCTTTTCTGCCTGTGGATATTTTATAATGTATCAGTAGCCCGTTATATCTTCGGAGCTACTGATCCTAACTCACCTCTTTATGACGAAGGCATAAGATGGGGAACTCATACTATGATCATTAAAGGCGTGGCAACCCCTATATTCGCTTTATGCATACCTTTACTCGTAAAAGTTATGGGAAAGGTCTATACTCATATGACAGCTTTACTTATATGCGGTATAGGATTACTGACAGTTCCCTTTATTCATGATAAAAATCTCCTCTATTTTCCTATGATAACGGCAGGTATAGCCTGGGCGTCAATTGTGGCGCTCCCATATGTAATACTTGTAGATCATATACCTAAAAAGCAGTACGGCATATTTATGGGTATATTCAATATGTTTATTGTCATACCTGAAATAATGGTATCTCTCGGCATAGGAAGAATTCTTATGAAAATAGTAAATAACAATCAGTCCTATGCGGTGGCATTCGGAGGTATATTACTTCTTATAGCTGCAGCAGTAACGCCGTCTCTCAGGAAATTTGAAACAACATCGGAAAATATGCCGGAAGAAACGGAACAATAAACGGTGATGACAATCTTACATACCTGTGTCGTGACGCGTAACCCGTGACGGGAACAAACACGTCAATCTGCATAATGATACATATTTTTTGGGACACTCTTTTTCCTGTTTACATTAAGAAATCTTTATTGGCACTATTGTGAATGGCTTTTTCTGTATTTTCTTAAAGAAGGATTTTTTATATTTGTGTATAAATTTTATATTCTATAAAGATTCTATTAC
Organism: Vulcanimicrobiota bacterium; assembly: GCA_036746235.1. Classification (GTDB taxonomy): domain Bacteria; phylum Vulcanimicrobiota; class SpSt-956; order SpSt-956; family JAKJGF01; genus CALARM01. The sequence continues at coordinate 11,540 of DAIOEN010000178.1, forward strand.
AATCATTACTATCCTCGCGTCACGCGTCACGCGTCACGCGTTACGATAAATAAAGCGGGAGAAATTATGGAAAACACGGAAAAAAAGAAAATTATTCTGAGTGGTATACAGCCATCGGGAAATCTGGCTTTAGGCAATTATATAGGAGCCATAAAAAACTGGCTCACCATGCAGGAAGAATATAACTGTCTTTATATGGTAGTGGACCTTCATGCCCTTACAGTAAGGCAGGATCCGAAAGACCTTCGAAAAAGGTGTCTCGAATTTATAGGCCAGTATATGGCCTGTGGCCTTGATCCGGAGAAAAATATTCTCTTTTTGCAGTCCCATGTAAGCGGACACTGTGAACTGACCTGGATACTGAGCTGCTTTACCTATATGGGAGAACTGAGCCGTATGACACAGTTCAAGGAGAAATCACAGAGGCATGCAGAAAATATAAATGCCGGTCTTTTTACCTATCCTGTTCTTATGGCGGCAGATATTCTCCTTTATCAGACAGATCTTGTTCCTGTAGGACATGACCAGAAACAGCATGTTGAAATCACAAGAGATATAGCCCTGAGGTTTAATAATATTTACGGTAATGTCTTTAAAATCCCGGAACCTTTTATACCTGACGTAGGAGCAAGGATTATGAGTCTTCAGGATCCGACAAAAAAAATGTCCAAATCCGATGAAGATCCGAAAAGTTATATAGCCATTCTGGACAGGCCGGAAATAATAATGAATAAAATAAAAAGGGCTGTAACCGATACAGGGAAAGAAGTGGCTTATGATGAAACAAGACCGGGCATATCCAACCTTATAACGATTTATTCATGCCTTACAGGGAAATCTTTTGATAAGATAAAAGAGGAATACCAGGGAAAAGGCTATGCAGATTTTAAATCTGACCTGGGACAAATAGTGGTTGAATATTTAAAACCGGTTCAAACCAGATATACAGAACTTATGAAAAATAGAGATTATATAGACAGGAGTCTTAAATCAGGTGCGGAAAGAGCGAGAATGCTGGCACATAGAACTCTCTCAAAGGTTCACAAAAAGATAGGCTTAATACAGCTTGAAAAGTGAGTCAGTTACCGGTTTAGTATTAAGAGCTAATTCTGGTCACTGGTCACTGATAACTGATCACTGAAAAAAAGGAGGTTATAAAAAATGGGGAGAAAAAAAACACATCTTAAAATTGCTGTAAATACAGGGGGAGGAGATGCTCCCGGATTGAATGCAGTCATAAGGGCCGTAACTCTTGCCGCACTGAACAGAGGGTGGGAAGTATATGGAATAAAAAAGGGATATAACGGTCTCCTGGAAGAAGACGGACTTATAAAGCTGACCCATTCAAAGGTCAGAGGCATTACACACCTGGGAGGAACAATACTGGGAACGGTAAATAAAAACAGCCCTTTTGAATATCTTACTCCTGACGGAAAACTTACAGATGTTTCAGATGTAGTATTAAAGAAATTTAAAGAACATGATTTTGACTGTCTTATAGCCATAGGCGGAGACGGAAGCCTGAGACTTGCAAACCGTTTTTATAAAATGGGTATGCCTGTCATAGGAGTGCCGAAAACAATAGATAATGACCTGGAAAGTACTGTAATAACCTTCGGTTTTGATACGGCAGTCACCACTGCTACCGAAGCAATAGATAAACTCCATTCCACTGCAGAAAGTCATTCCCGTGTCATGGTGGTGGAACTCATGGGAAGATATGCAGGATGGATTACCCTGAATGCCGGAGTGTCAGGCACTGCCGATGTTATTCTCATACCGGAAATTCCTTTTTCCATAGAGAAGGTTTGTGATAAGATTATGGAAAGAGAAAAAGAGGGAAGAAATTTCAGTATTGTAGTAGTGGCAGAGGGTGCAAAGCCGGCCGGAGGATGCCTTCATACTGTCGGAGAAAAAGAAGCAGGGAGAGAAGTCAGACTGGGAGGTATAGGAGAATGGGTGGAAAAAGAGATACAGAAGAGAACAGGCAAGGAAACAAGATCTCTCGTCCTCGGTCATCTCCAGAGGGGAGGCCAGCCCACTACCTTTGACAGACTCCTGGGACTGAGATTTGGAGCAGCTGCTGTAAGAGCACTCGAAGAAGGCCATACGGGAGTAATGGTTGCCCTCGATCCTCCTGTAGTAAAATATGTTCCCCTTGAAGAAGCGATAAGTAAAATGAAATCGGTTCCTCTTGACTGTGATACAATGATAACCGCCAGAGATCTTGGCGTATGTTTTGGAGACTGAAAGAGTGTTCAGTGACCAGTGAACAGTAGTATAACTGATAGTTATTTACTGAACACCGGGTAATATAGATAACTGGTAACTGGTCACTGATAACTGATAACTGAAAAAGGAGCGTGTATTTTATGAAAGTATTATCTTTAATGGGAAGCCCGAAAAAACATGGAAACAGTGCTTTTGCATCATCAAAGGTGATTGAATTCTTTAAATCTCATGGATATGATACGGAAGAAGTGTATCTTAAAAATCTTGAAATAGGTGGCTGTATTGCCTGTCAGCAGTGCAGAAAAACAGGTAAATGCGTAATAAAAGATGATTTCCCGGAATTACTGGATAAAGTTCAGGAAAGCGATATTTTTGCCATAGCAGCACCTATCTATTTCGGCCGTGTTCCCGGCCCTGTGAAGAATTTTATAGACAGATGTTACTCTCTGTTTGATGATAAGTTCAAGAGTAAAATAAGACCGGGGAAAAAATGTCTCTTTATAACAGTATCTCATGCACCGGCAGAAGCCTTTGCAGACGAAGTTAATTACCTGGAAAAGTGGTTTGTAGATTTTATGAAATTTACAGCAGCAGAAAAAATTGCCATAGGCAAATGTGCAGACCCTGGAGATCTGGCAGCAAGAGAAGAAGATGTCAGACAGATTGAAGAGGCCTGTAAAAAACTGGCCGGTATCTAATGAAGTCACGCGTGACGCGTCACGCATTACGCGTCACGCGTCACGTAACCAGTTTGTTATATAAATCCCTGAGACGTAAAGAAGAAAGACTGTTTAGATTTTGCGACAGATAGCTATATTTTTTCAGTAATTCCCGGAAATTATTTTTACTTATGGCAAGAAGAGTGGTTCCTTCCGAATAAATTTTTGCATTAAATTCATAGGCTCCTCCTGAGTTTGACAGTTGAAAATTAGAAATCCCTTATACTGTAATAAAAAGATG
>DAIOEN010000179.1:0-4169 GCA_036746235.1 Vulcanimicrobiota bacterium
AAAATTATATATTTTTATATATTATCCTATGAATTCGAGGACTTATTATTATACTTTTCACCTCAAAGGTTTCATCAAGAAACATCAGGACAACTCTGGAGAATTCCACCGGCAATTCATTCATCAAAAGGTGTGTTGCATTTTTGACCTGAATGAGCCACGCCCCTGGTATAGCTGCGGCTATAACCTTTGAGCTTTCTACTCCCACTACATTATCTGACGTTCCGACAATAAGCATAACATGATTGGTAACATAAGGAAATTTATTCATGGGAGTCCTCCATTGTAATATTGCATCGAGTTGCCGCCTGACAGCCGGATCACCGGGTATGTTACCTTCCATAGCCATGGGAGATTTGCTTATGTCTGTTAATGTGGCGTATATAATTACCTTATTCAATCGCTCCGGATGTTCCAGTAAAAAATGCCTCTCTGTTATCATATTACAGTAGAAATTGTAATTCTTATAATAAGATTAGTCAAGGGAACACTCAACCAATTCAGCAACAAACAGGCATGACCGGAGCGGTCACACCCAAAGATGAGAATTTGCGTTCAGTCAATCCTCAGGCTTCATCATTCTCATATAAATCTTCATAAAATCTTTGTCAGACTTACTGACCTGAGCATAAGCATGTAATAAACGTTTTCCTCCCGTTACGAGAGCATATATGCATTATTTATGGTCACCTCAGTAAAATTTCCCTCTATAACTCCGGAAAAGCTTCCTATAGTTTCATATCACTATTAAAAAATTCTGATTTATCATTGCATTCTGGAAGATGACCATCAAAAAACTTCTGCACATAACAGTTCCATAAATCTTCGTCTGTTTTAAAACTGTTTAGGGTTATCTGGTCAAAACAAATGGTTCTATCTTCTTTTAAAACGACTTCTTTAAAATATTTTAACGTTGCAAGATTAAAAATTACTTCTCCGAAGTTTTCTGTATCAAAGGTTAAAGACTTATGATCTACTGTTTTTAATTTCCCTCTTAAAAAATGTGATCTATTACCGGGCGATATATAAGCTAATCTATCGTTTCTGACTTCTATAGCCATAGCCAGATCATAACCTTTATGACGCTTAAAAACTACCTGATATAATGCATCTCTGTTTACCATAAATTTTACCTCCGTTATTATGATATCTTCTCTAAAGGGGTGGAAAATGAAAAGTGAGTAATGTACAGTTCTTTTCACTTTTCACTATAATTTTAATAATAAGGATAATTTTGAATGTTATTGATTAATTTAATATGCTTATCCAGTGTATCCAGTAAGACCTCCGTATTAAACTGAAGTTCTTTATAGCCTTTTTTTAGAATAAAGGCAAGTTCCATATTTTTTTCTTCATATTTTTTCATAATAAGCATTCCGTCCATACTGACCTTTAAATCTTTCGATACAGATGAAAGAGATTTTTCTTCACACAGCAGTTTTCTGTATATATCCGAGTATTTATCGGCTCTATCCGTTAGAACAGGAATTGTATTGAGTATTTCATAACATATGGGTTTTGTTCTGGTAATATAGGCTGATTGAACTGAAAACTCGTAATATTCGGTAGAAGTTATGGCTTTAAGTCCAGTAGAACAGAAATCTATCTGTTTATCAAGTGTAATATAGGTTTCGAGCATTTCTTTTTTATCACCAATCAATTCATTTCTGAGTGACAGGTATGAGGAAAGTTTTTCTTTTAATTCAGGTTTAACTGAAGGATAGAAATCTTTCAGATTATTTATCAGGTGTTCTCTGTTTGTATTTGATGTATCGAAAAATTCAAAGATCTTCTCTGTATCGGAATTTTCGAGTAGTTCCAGGTCTGTTACAGCAAGTAAGGTTTCCGTAAAAGCTCTATCTGCCATAAGATTTTCTTTAAGCACTATATCTGACTTTATAGTATCGATATACTGCTTTGTTTCTTCTGGAATTAATATATTTGCCTGTTCGTAAGCCTTATAAAGCGAATTGATTTTAATATGAACATCAGACATCTTTCCCAGCAGTTCCTGTTCCTCAACGACAGTTTTCTTATAAGTATCTGGAAAATGTTCGGTAGATTTGATTATAGATGACATAATGGGAGGAATTTCACTCTCCAGAGACATAAACTGTTCTATCATGTCCATAGATTTTTCAGGAGTTATAGTCTTTGTAAATTGCTGAAATTCCGCTACTTTACGGAAAAGATCCAGTTGTTTGCTATATATATCTTTTTTAGACACTGCCAGTTCATTTTCGGAATTCAAAAAAATAGCCACTTCTTCATTAAGTTCATACCTGTTCTTTCTGTGAAAATCCCTTATTTCATTTATTAAAGCATTTCTCTTTTCTACAGATTTATTGCAGAGTTCTATTGCTTCTTCGTAATTACATATCCCTTTCAGTTTCAGAACCACCTCCATATCAGCTCTGTCAGTCTCTATTACCTTTCTTAGATAACTTTTTATAACATAAACTCTGTAATATTTGTATACGGAAATACCTGTTATTAAAAGTAATGTAAATAAAGCACATATTAACAGAAGGTTTTTCAGGATATTTCTTTTCAATATGTTGGTTAATGTCTGTTTTATCATATCGATTTTCATTGTTATAACTCCTTAAATTTAGAGTCATTTTGGTTTTGTAGCATCATTTAATAATCTGGCAGATTCATTAACATAGTAATCAGCATCACGCCATTTATCCTGCAGTAAACTTTCAGGCGCGTCGTATTCAATATGATCATACCATCGTTCCCCTGCCTGAGTATAATTATTCATGGCCATTTCAATGTTATTTTTCAATCCTGCAATATAATCTACGAAATTACTCTTCAAAAACTGGTCTACTGCTATTTGAGCATCAACCTTTTTAGAACTATAATTTACATAACTTATACCTGTCGTAGTACATGATTGAATTGCCTGTAAAGCTTCCAGTGCTTTCCTGGCAGAGGTAAGATAAGCTTCCGGAATAGAAGGGGTAGGTGTTAATGTCGGAGCAGGTGTTGAAGTAGGTGTTAATGTCGGAGTAGCAGTAGGAATTAATGTCGGAGTAGGCGTAGGTTCGAAAATTTCAACCTTACAGCCCTGATTTAAATAAAGACTGGATATAATAATTGCTATGAGACAGAATAAACTGATTCTTTGTATCACAATAACACACTTCCTTTGCTGTTAATTTATGTTTTTTAGTTCCAGGTGTCAGGTTATAAACTTTTTAACCCGGCACCCGGAAAGGATATTTTTCAGCGTGCCTGGTCCTGGTGCTGCCAGCAATAACCGCTGCTATTTGTTGTTTTTCTTTTACATCTGTGACCATCTTCAGTAATTCCCAGACATTGAGTGGCTGAAGGATCGGAATTTGAAGAACGATAAGATGAACCGGAATTGATATAAGGAGAAGAGGAACGATCTTCAACAGGTTCAAAAATCATTATATTATTGACATATCCTTTATTATCAAATTCGAAAGCTATACCATCTTTAAAAAGAAAATATGTATCAACACTCATTTCCCCGAATTCCCCGTCAGGATAATTTTCGAATACCTTTTTACAACCGGTTCCAAGACCGATTTTATATTTATCTGCATAAGATTTACTCTCGGTAAACATGGCACTTACCTTTCCTGTAGAGGGATTACCCATTAAAGCAATGTTATATTTCCGGTAATAAATATAAAAATATTTGCCATTATAATCTTCCAGATCCGGTTTACCCCAGCTTTCGAATTCCTTTAAATGCAATCCCAGGGAAAAATCTCCGATAGATTTTCCCGGCTTGATTAAAAAATTACTATCCTTTTCCAGGTCAGCCTTTACAGTTTTTCTCTTTGTAGTAACTAACTCTGTAAAGCTGAAAACACCGGTATAAGAAATATCCAGAATATTGCTCGATTCATCATAGCTGACTATAAAACCTGCGGATTGACTGAAGTTTGTTACAGGTACATATATTTTCTTACCTTTAATGATTAATTTGTAGTCATACTCAACCCCGTTAGAGAGAAACAGTGATTGCCCGTCAATCTGATATTTTATCCCCATAAGATTATCCAGTACATCCAGGTCGCAGTAAAGCAAATCGTCTTTTAGAAACTGCTCTCCTTTATATTCCTTATTACAGACAAAAATTAAAAGAGTTTTAGGATTAATATTGGCCTTTGCAAGAATAAAAGAAC
>DAIOEN010000179.1:4269-14731 GCA_036746235.1 Vulcanimicrobiota bacterium
ACAAAAATTAAAAGAGTTTTAGGATTAATATTGGCCTTTGCAAGAATAAAAGAACTGGCAAATAAAGGTAATAATACTGATATTGTAATGATGAAGATTAATTTTGTTATTCTCATATACAAAAACCTCCATAAATATTAAATTTTGTTATTACTACCATATTTTAATTAAAAATTTTTTTCTGAAACGACAAATTTTACACACAGAATAATTTTTTTATTGGGTGTTGGGGTTATGGGTTGTGGGTTATGGGTTGTGGGTTATGGGTTGTGGGTTGTGGGTTATGGGTTATGGGTTGTGGGTTGTGGGTTATGGGTTATGGGTTGTGGGTGATGAGTTATGGGTTGTGGGTTATGGGTTGTGGGTTATGAGTTGTGGGTTTGTGTTATTTATTATTAATTATCTAAAAAATATCTGTAATCACCCAATACCCATCACCCAACACCCAACACCCATCACCCAACACCCAGAGCCTTATAAGCCGCATCTACAGGATCATTATAAAAACTCGTCTGAAACTTCGCGAAAAGCTCAGGCGGCACTGTAGCAATATCTACAGCAGAAGAGAGAGGGAGTAAGACCTTCTTTGCACCGGCATCAAAACAGACCTGAAGACTGTTAGCAAGTTCAGGCACTTTAGTTATTGTTCCTCCTATACTCATTCCGCCGAGTATAACCATTTGTTCCTGAACTGCTCTGTCCATTGCGCCGGAACACAGTGAAACAAAAGCAAGTAAGGTCAAATCTTCAGGAAGCCCCACGCCCTGAAGATCCTGGACATGTAAATGATAATCCTTTATTTTAGTATTTATAGAACTGCTGATCTGTTTCGAAGTAGCTTTAAAATAATTAAAAGCTACATTAACACTTTCTTTTGCGCTGCTGTTTGCCCCGAAGCCGCTCCTCTGAAGTTTGCCTGTTCCGGAAACTATCTGTAACTCAATTTTATATACTCCAATCATAGTGTCGCCCCTTGCTACAGTATAGACATGCCCCGGTTTACCCGGCCCTTCAGGAATTAATTTCCCTGTACCCTGTTCCGGGACCGATACAAAATGTTCTTCCATAGTTTCATTATCTATATATGAAAAATGGACATCATAAAATTCCATACCGCCGATTTTCTTTAGCTGTTCCTTTACTCTCCTTCTCCCTGTGAGGGCGTATTCCAGAATTTCCTTTATATCTTCACGGGAGAAATTACCATCCGGATAAAGGAGTTTTACAAGACCGGAAACAGTTTTTCTTATTGCTATTACATCTCTTTGATTCAGATTATTTCCTATTCTAAAATATCTATCCAGCACATCAGTAAAAGATGTCTTTCTCATTTCCCTTAAATATTCTGCCAGATAATCCACTATAAAGCCAAATCTATCCGTAAAATATTCAGGTCTCATTTTAGGTATTTCCCATCCCGGGAGATAATAATGCATTCTGTCAAAAAATGCCGTATCACTGTTCATTTCCTCCGGGAAAGGTATAAATAGATGAGAAGTTTTTATAAGAAAATCCACACTCTGATTGATGTTTCCTATAAATACCATGGAGGCATTGGCATTCTTTTGATCTCTCCCTCTTACAAAAGATCCTGAAGCCATGAAGTCTTTCATTATCTGTATTCCGTCTTTATCTTTAAACTTTATGCCTGCAACTTCATCAAAAGCTACAACATCCCATAACCCTACCAGGCCTATAACATTACGGGACATATTATAAAAGAGGTTTGCCACTGTTGTCTGGCCGCCGGAAACCAGAACGCTGTAAGGTGATATCTCTTTATATATATGAGATTTCCCTGTTCCCCTTGGTCCAAGCTCACACATATTGTAATTATTTTCCACCAGAGGTATCAGTCTTGTAAGAAAATGCCATTTTACCTTCTGTGTAAAATGTTCCGGTTCAAGTCCGGAAGAACGTAAGAGAACATCAATCCATTCATCTTTTGTGAAATGCTTCCGCCCCTCAAAAATTTCATTCATATCCATATTGGGCATCTGTATTGGTTTTAAATCATTTATAGTAAAAGGAGAACCGCTGTTTTTCAGTTCATCATAAAAATAACCCATGTTCAAAATACACCAGATACCGCCGGCCAGGAGTTTGTCGAATTTTTTTATGTAATTTCCTTCCATTTCAATGCCTTTAATACCCAGGTTGGAAAATTCAGCTTCATATCTGTCTCTGTTCTCGTTTAATTTCACTGTCACTTTATCTATGATAGTATAGCTGCCGAGTTCTTTTATTTTAGACTTTATTTTTTCCGACTCATCAGGGCGCACATAATTATTGGCAAGAATGCCTTTAACCTGTTCAAGCCCTTCCCTGATAGCTTCTTCATCATCGCTGGCACAGTACATACCAAGTAAATATTCCAGTACATAAACAGGGACATTATAGCCTTCTTTCACTTTTTTCGTCAGATCTTTTCTTACAACTCTTCCGGCATAATGTTTGTTTAAGAGTGTATCTATATCCATAAGGTTTACTCCTTTAGTTTTGGGTTTTGGGCGTTGGGCGTTGGGTTTTGGGTTTTGGGTTGTAGGTGTTGCGTGTTGGGTTGTGGGTTGTAGGTTCCGGGTTATTTTGTAAACTATTTATAAGTTTTTTTATCATTTTTATTACAGGGTTTAAATATTCTTTTATAAGTTCCTCTTCCATTTTGATATCTATATACGATAGTTCTTTAGCAATAACTATTTGTGTCTCTAATTCGGCAATAGAACCTGAAGCTATATATAAGAAACGAATATATTCATTCCTTGTTTGTCTCCCTTTACCTTCTGCAATGTTCGATGGTATAGATACCGCTGACCTGCGCATCTGGGACGTTAATCCATAAGTTTCTTCTTTAGGAAATTTAGCTGTAACAAGATATATTTTCTTTACTAACCGAATACCATATTGCCAGACTTCTAAATCTCGAAAACTCTTTATCATACAGGTTCCTTTCTCTTTTAACCCAACACCCAACACCTAACACCCAACACCCATCACCCAAACAAATTAGTAAAAGCAAGATTAATCCTGAAGGGAATCATATCTGAATTCCCTTCATCTTCTACCTTCAGATAATAGTCCTTATTTTTATCATACTGCATATCTTTAAGTGTCAGTATTACCTTTAATTCCCTCTCAGAGGCATTTTCGCTGGCACTGTCTGCAATGATTACCTTTTCATCGGAAATCTGTTTGTTTTCTTCCATATCCCACAGGGATAACTTTAAAGTTACAGGTAATATATCTTCAGTAATCTTCTCAGTCTGGAAAAAATTCAGAGTATATTTATTATTTGTTATCTTTCTGGTTGTATTTGTCAATTTAACTACCACTTTTTCTTTTTTATACTCTTTTTTATATTTGAATTTTATGAGAGGGATAACTATTTCCTGTAAACTGGCCCCTCCGTGAACATAATTCAAACCTGCGCCCTGGGTTTTAAATATATGGGGCCCTCTGGGTACAATAACTTTATAATTACCGTCTGAAATATAATTCATATCAACAGTAATAGTGCCCTGTTCTGACACATCGCCTTCCGCAAGAAGATAACGTTTCTTTTCGTCTACTGTGCCGGTTGTTTTTATATCCACTTTATTACACTCCATAACAGGATCTCTTGTATACAGGAAGCCATGATCTGCTGTAATTAAAATATTTGTTGCAGATATATAATTAACCAGTTTTTTTACACAATCAGTAATATCATTAATGGCATCCAGAGCGGCATTAAATACCTGATTCTCTATTACACTTTTATCTCCGAGAGCATCAATGGTATTATGGTAGATATAGACTACTCTTACTGAACCCAGTTCTTTCCTCAGCTCGGCAGTGCCCCAGTCTTTTAAATCCGAATATGCAACAACTTTAGAGGCTTCAAAGGCTTTTTTCAGTATTTTTTCTCTCTGAGGAGAACCTGATAGTTCTTCTCCGTCTATTTTTACTTCACCTTTCCGTGTGATTTCTATTTTTTCATATGGTAAAAGAGCTGCCATACCGAGTTTGGTACAGGAAGGCACAACACCTGACATGAATTCCAGTGTGGCATCGCCTTTTATTTTTTCTTCTTTATTAAGTCTTACAGTTAATTCCTCTGCCACTTCATATCTCAGTCCATCAGAAATAATCACGAAAATTTTACTTCTCTCGTCTTTGCTGATAATCTGTCTTATATTATCCCTGTAGAAATTTTTTTGATGGTTTATATCTGAAATAATCCAGCTATGGCACAGGTCTTTCTCAACCAGTTTCGACCAGTTCTGACATAGTTCTTTCAAATATTCGTTTTTATAAATATTTTCCACATATTCCTGCAGTTTTTTTAGAATATTCTCTTCTCTTTGATCATAGGCTGTATAAAATCTTCTGTAGGCCTGATCTACCTTATAATACTCTTTTACATAGGCATTTATTAAATCATCGGGTACATCAAAGCTCTTCCTGTATTTCTTCACAAGGATAAACAGATTTATCGCTTCTTCAAGAGCAGTGTAGATATGTTTGACTTTATCATACCAGTGCTTTGTTTTTCTTCTGTTTATAATATCTTTAAATCTTTCATATTCCGGAGACCTGCCGCTGAGATTTTCAATAATATAACTGATTATGAATTCATCAAAAACAGGGAATATATCACATTCTAAATATTTATCTATATCTGTATCCAGGTCTTTAATATGCTCTTTGAGCTTAAGCTCTTCCGATAATTTTTCAGATACCTTATTGAATTCTTCAAACTGTGTTTTATCATTCATCCAGTGGGTGGCGAATATTAAAGAATTACTCTTATTTTTCAGTATATTCTGCTTCCATATAACAGGCAGTTCCCCTTTTATCTGATCTGAAAATGCTGTAAGAAGTATTGATTTTAAAAAGTTTTTTATATCAGGCCCGCCGTTATAGCCATAATATTTTTCCGCATAGTACCATAATCTGTCATCTATTGAGTATTTTTTCATTTCCTGGATAAATTTATTTTCCCCGTCAATTCCTTCTATAAAAATCTTCCTCAATGAATCTTCAAAATAAGGATATTTTTCTTTACAGATAACACTTATTATGCCGGTTTCCATGGTCTCTTCTGACCAGGTTGACACAGTCTTTTTTAATTTTTCGTATCGTTCTTTATTTTTAAAGAAGGCATAGTATTTTTTTATAAGGACTTTGAGTGAATTATCTGTTATGCCGATATCGCCGGATATTATGGAAATTTCATCAGGAGAAAATTCCCTGGAGTAAAGTAAAATATCTAAAAGCCAGTTGTCTTTATTTTCCGGTTTTTTCAGAGGGGCATAGATTAAATAATCATTATCTTTATCATCATATTCGAGCAATTTTTTTGTAATAAAATTATTCTTTTCTGTAACTATGTGAATTTTGACACTGTCAGGAACCAGTTCTTTTATAGATTCCTCATAAGTTTTTTCTTCATCGTACCAGAAAACTATATGTCTTTTTTTTTCAGAGCTTTTCGGGCTGCTGAAGAGATTTTGTAAAAGTTCTTTTATTTTAAGCTGGTGCATTGTTTAAGTCTCTCTATTCTTTTAGTTTTTGGATGGGTGTTGGGTGTTGGGTGTTGGGTGTTGGGTTATAGGTTTTGGGTTATAGGTTTTGGGTTATAGGTTTTGGGTTATAGGTTTTGGGTTTTACCCATTACCCAGCACCCATCACCCAATACCCATCAATAACTTCCCGAACTTCCCGTAATTTACCGCCACACCGTCATCAAGGTCTATTTCAATCTGCATATCTGCATAGTGTTTTAGAATTTCGTCATATTTACGGAGTTCCTCCTGAATTTTATACATTCTGCTCAGCTTCTTCTTTTCATTTTCCTTCTCCAGAAATTCTATATTCCTGTCTATTTTTGCCTGAAGCTCATGGAGATAATCTTTACGAAGCCTTGCTATGGTATATTTATCATATCTGTGCATATATACGAGAGCGTTAAATGCCTGTTCTTTCCCTGAAGTGAACATCCAGTATATGGGACGTTTTTTGTATATTTTTAAATGATCTTTATAGAAATCTTTAAGGAAGTATTTTCTTATCCTTTCTTTTGCCGTTTCACTGTCTTTCTTTCCAAGTGCTTTTGCTATGAATTCCATATTTTCTTCATAATATTCTTCTCCGAATACTGTTTTTATAAAGACAGAGAATTTTGCAACAATATCATCTTCAAACCATGCATCTTCAAGAACAGGGATTATGGCGTCTTCATCGACAGGAAAAGTTTTGTATTTGCTTTTATCTAACTCCCCTCCCGCAAAGGCAAGGCCCGGCGTGTCAAGGGAATAACGGCCCATTATACAGCCTACTGCATAGGACAGGAAGGATTTTACGTCTCTTTCGATGTCTGCTTTTCTTATGGTTATGTCTTTGTCTTCTACTTCTGGAGTGAGTTCATCTTGAAGTCCGTAGATTTCTATGAAGAGGCTGTTCAGTTCTTCTTCGTTGGATTTTAACTGGGCGAATTGTGCTTCTGTGAAGGATTGCCAGGAGTCGAAGGAAGAGGAGATTTTGGAAGGGGTGTTGGGTGCTGGGTGTTGGGTGATGGGTGATGGGTGCTGGGTGTTGGGGTTCAGGAATGGATGGGTCTGGAAGTCCCAGGAGGTTTCAAAGGAGTCCCAGTCGGTACGGGATATATTAATACAATCCATTACTATAGAATCGACAATTTTATTTTCTTCTATTTTTATTGGTAACATAGACATAGGACCTTCATGATAATCCATTGTAGGTGATAATATTTTAATAAAATTATTAATTAACTTTGTATTTAACATCCCTAATAAATAATATAAATTTTTATCATCCTTCAAAAAACAACAAGAACCTTTAGTTTCAAATATAAAACCACAAGGACTATATCTACATGATAAACTAGCAATAGTTAGAGTTGACCATGTTATACCTCTAAAAAAGTAAGATGATTCATTTTTCACTACGAATTCATATTTACCGTTTAAGTATGGATATCGTTTAACTACATATTCTTTTATTTCTTTTCCATCATTTTCCCAGTTTATTATGTAATCATTATTTCCATACCACTTTCTAACATTTCCTCCTTTATTGCATGGGAACCATTTAAGTCCACTTTTATGAGCATCTTCTCTACTAAGGTAACCGAACCCTATATTTTTTATTTGAATCTCAAACCAAAATCTAAGAAATCTATCATTATTAGCAGTTGCGAGACCTTGTTTGGGAGTAGCAAATTTTCTAAGAGGTTCGTAAATTTTAAAAATTTCTATTACTTTCTTACTAGCCCAATATGCTGTAATAGGCATACCAGGCAAATTTTTAAAATATTTACTATATGTAGTATATCTATAGTATACCATTGGATTTATAACAGCTTCTCTAAGTTTAATTGGTTGTACATCCTCACCTATAAAATTATTTAAATCTATAAAGATACCTACTTTTTCAGTAATTGAGTTGTGTATTACAAAAGTTATTATTGGAACATGAGCAGAAGAATAAAAAGAATGATATTCAGGGTGTATTAAACTAGAAATAACTCTATTATTTATAATGTATTCTCGTAATTTTGTCTGCTTCTTATTAGACATCCATGTAAAAGGAGTCATCATGCCACAATACCCCTCTGACTCTGTCATCTCATTGCATCTATATATAAACGCCGAATATAAATCTGCCTTATAATTACCATAATATTTATTAATAAAAGACTTCATTTCAGAGTTATATTTATTCAGATAAGGTGGATTTGTAATCACTAAATTATATTTCTGTTTTAATATTTTCCCCTGTATTAAGACAGGTTTTAAATAAAGATCTAACTCCACGTTAAACAAAGACATTTCTTCTAATTCTAAATTCTCAATCCTGTCCAGATATTTATTATAATCAATATCAGGCGGTATTATCAAAGAACCGAAATTTTTAGCATCTTTAAAGGTTTTAACAACGTCTTTTATCTCTGCTGTTTCCTTATCATCTCTGCAGATTAACTCTATTGCTTCGTCTGACAGTTCCCTTCCGTCCTGAAGCTCGAAAATATTCAAAGTTATGTCTTTTATATCTGGTGTATAACTTCTGATCTTCATTAATAGAGAAAATTTTGCTAATTGATTAGCTCTCCTGCATATCTCCAGACCATATAAGTTATTTTTTGCTATAAGGTAAGGTATATCTTTTTGTACATATCCCTGTGCTTTATACATATTATAAAATAATTCAAAAGCATAAATCAGTATATGTCCGGAACCGCAACAGGGATCAATTAATTTAATACTTTCGAGTTCCAATCTTTTCTGACTATTATCTTCAGGCGTGGAAGGTTTTAAGAAAAATTCCCATTCATTTATTAATTCTGATTCAGGATAACAGTCATACCAGAGTTTGCCCAGGGAATTCTGAACCATATATTGAACAATCCATTTTGGAGTGAAAAGCTGTGTAGCACAGGGTATATCATTTTTTTCTATTATACCTTTATCCAATCCCACAACCTGTTCCTTCTTCTCATATATATAAAACTGGTAAAGCCATCCTGTAATTTCAACTTCCTTCCAGTCTTCTTCCGGGATGGTATCAACCATTTCCCTTATAAGGGAATCCTGATTGAGTAATCCTCCGGGAAATAAAAGTTCAGTACAGTCATTTATCTCTTCAAACAAAAAAGGCATTGACTTATGAAGGACATTACACTGTGCTACTATAAGCTCTTTATATAATTCTTCGTCTTTGCTGTCAAAAACAAGATTTTTTACTTTCTCTTTATCCAGAGGAAGATAATTCACAGCTTTAGAGGCAATAACAGAAGGGTTAAGTGAAGACAATATATTCAGATCATGGTCAAAATACCTGTTTACTTCCATAAACCTCAGGGCAATAAACCTGTTGAACCAGGTATAGGAAGTCTCTTCCACAACCTGTTCATAGCCTGCCTCTTTAATTCTGTTTACCAGTTTAGCCCTTCCGGCTTTTATATCTTTATTAAATATCCTTCCGTCAATAACAATCCCATCGCTTGACTCGGCATCTAATTCCTTTATTTCTTTCTCGCTTATCCCCAGTTCAAAGGCTTTTCTCTTTACAGCTTCAATCAGTTTATTCCTTGCATTTACGGCAAAATTCTTTATAGCAGATTTATTCATTTTTCATTTACTTCCTTATTTATTTCAAGAAATTTTTTTTCTCTTTCTATTTCTTCTTTCAATTCCTCTTCACTCGGAAGATAAAGCTTATATCTAGAGGCAAAGAGCTGTTTACTATCTTCAATTAAAGTGTATTTAATCATTGTGTCATTTTTATCAGTGCAGAGTATTAACCCTATAGTGGGATTATCACCTTCAGGCTTAATCTCTTTTTCATAATATCTTACATAGAAATCCATCTGTCCTATATCCTGATGGGTCAACTTGCCTGTCTTCAGGTCAATTAAAACAAAGCATTTAAGAAGATAATTATAAAAAACCAGATCAATATAAAAATGGTCTCCTTCAACAGTGATTCTCTTCTGTCTTGCAACAAAACAGAAACCTTTCCCCAGTTCCATCATAAATTCCTGCAATTTATCAAGTAAAGCTCTCTCAAGATCCTTCTCAAGATAGGCTTTATTCTCTTTGAGTCCTAAAAATTCGAGTATATAGGGATCCTTTATAATATCTGCCGGTTCCTGAATTATCTGACCTTTTGTTGACAGTTCCTTTACCGCATCTTTCTCCTTACTCAGGGCAATACGTTCAAAAAGAAGCGAATTTATCTGTCGTTCAAGCTCCCTTGTACTCCAGTTATTATTAATGCTTTCAATCATATAGAAATTTCTGGCATCAGGATTATCAATCTTTAATAAAAATCTATAATGAGTCCAGGTCAATTCGTCACGCAGTGAGTGACTAATCTGGAAAGTAAGATAAAATTGTCTGAAATACTTGAGATTAGTCGGAGTAAATCCTTTACCAAAATCTATGGTAAGCCTTTTTGATAAATTTTGGATTAAAGATTTTCCATATTCAGCCCTATCTTTTCCATGCTGCTCTTCTTCAACAATTATTCTTCCAATTTCCCGATAAGCCTGAACCATAGCAAAATTAATAGCTCTAAAAGCAGTTTTTCTTGCTTTGATAAGAACATCTTTTATACTGGAATATACTGTTTCCAGGTTATAAACAACTAATTCATCCATAGTGCTTCTCCATAATTACACAACAATTATATCAACACCCATCACCCATCACCCAACACCCAACACCCATCACCCAGCACCCATCACCCAGCACCCATCACCCATCACCCATCACCCAACACCCAACACCCATCACCCAACACCCAACACCCATCACCCAGCACCCATCACCCAACACCCAACACCCATCACCCATCACCCATCACCCAGCACCCAGCACCCAGCACCCAGCACCCAACACCCAACACCCATCAAGTCAGCAATACCATATTATTCCCCTTAATAGCATTCGTCAGGGCA
>DAIOEN010000180.1:0-14614 GCA_036746235.1 Vulcanimicrobiota bacterium
CTCAGGCTACATCTCACTGCGGAGCACAGGGACTTATGCAGCTTATGCCGGCAACGGCAAGAGGCCTCGGAGTCCAGAATGCCTATGACCCCGGACAGAATATTATGGGTGGAGCAAAATATATAGGACAGTTAATGAAACAGTTCGGCGGTGATATGAAGCTCGCAGTTGCTGCCTATAACGCAGGCCCGGGTAATGTAAAGAAATACGGAGGCGTCCCGCCATTCAAGGAAACACAGACCTATGTCCAGAGAGTAATGGCAAGCTATCAGGAATATAAAGCACAGGGGTAATTTTCAGTGAGCAGTGATCAGTAATCAGTGATCAATAAAAAATAATGCGTGATGAAATTCATCACGCATTATTTTTTATATAAAAAAGGATAATTTTTTATTATATCTAATTTTAATAAATTCTAAAATGTAATGGGAAAGGATGTTTAAGATAAAAATTTCATTAAAGAATTGCCAAAAATCATATGAAAGGGGATAAAATTTATGAATTATTCACATGAAGTTGAATGCATGGCCTGTGTAAAGAAAGGGCCTGATCACGGGCCTGCCCCGATTCCTGAAGAAGGGAAATGGGTAAAAGCCAGAGAAGTCAAAGATATATCCGGTCTGTCTCACGGTATAGGCTGGTGTGCACCACAGCAGGGAGGCTGCAAATTAACGCTGAACGTAAAAGACGGTATTATAGAAGAGGCTCTTGTAGAGACGCTCGGATGTACAGGAATGACTCACTCTGCTGCAATGGCAGCAGAAATCCTCACAGGGAAAACCATACTGGAAGCTCTGAATACTGATCTCGTCTGTGATGCTATAAATGTTGCAATGAGGGAAATATTCAAACAACTGGTATACGGAAGAACTCAGACAGCATTCTCCGAAGGAGGACTTCCTATAGGAGCAGGACTTGAAGACCTGGGTAAAGGCCTGCGCTCACAGATAGGAACAATGTTCAGTACAAAAGCCAAAGGTGTAAGATATCTCGAAATGGCTGAAGGCTATATATTAAAACTCGGCCTTGACGAAGCAAATGAAGTTATAGGCTATCAATTTGTTCACCTTGGAAAAATGATGGATGCCATCAAAAAAGGAATTGCCCACAAAGAAGCCTATGAAAAGAATATAGGCACGTACGGAAGGTTTTCCGAGGCAGTAAAAATTATAGATCCGAGACATGAATAATTAATATTGTAAAGGAGATGTGAATTCAAGTGGTTAGTTTCGAAGGCTATGAAAGAAGAATTGAAAAAATAAATAAGTGCCTTGCTGAATATGGCTTTAAAAACCTTGAAGAAGTAAGAGAACTCTGTCTTTCAAAAGGCATAGATGTAGATAAAATCGTCAAAGGAGTTCAGCCCATAGCATTTGAAAATGCTGTCTGGGCATATACACTGGGCTGTGCTATTGCTCTAAAAAAAGGCGTAAAAACTGCTGCCGAAGCGGCAGAGATACTCGGCATAGGTCTTCAGGCATTCTGTATACCGGGGTCTGTTGCAGACAGCAGAGCAGTCGGTAAAGGTCATGGAAATCTCGGTGCAATGCTGTTAAGAGAAGAAACAAAATGTTTCTGCTTCCTTGCAGGCCATGAGTCCTTTGCCGCTGCCGAAGGTGCCATAGGAATAGCAAAGAAAGCAAATAAAGTAAGAAAGACGCCCCTGAAGGTCATCCTGAACGGACTGGGAAAAGATGCTGCATATATTATTTCCAGAATCAACGGATTTACCTATGTTAAAACAGAATATAACTACCATACGGGAGAACTCACAATTGTAGAAGAAAAACAGTTCTCAAAAGGAGAAAAAGGAAGCATAAGGGCCTATGGAACAGATGATGCAAGCGAAGGTGTTGCAATAATGATACATGAACAGGTAGATGTTTCCATAACAGGTAATTCTACAAATCCGACAAGATTCCAGCACCTTGTAGCAGGAACCTATAAAAAATGGGCAGGAGAAAACAACAAGAAATATTTCTCTGTTGCCTCTGGAGGCGGGACAGGAAGAACACTACATCCCGACAATATGGCAGCAGGACCTGCTTCCTACGGATTGACAGATTCAATGGGAAGAATGCATGGAGACGCCCAGTTTGCCGGATCATCATCGGTGCCGGCTCATGTCGAAATGATGGGACTCATAGGAATGGGTAATAATCCTATGGTAGGAGCCACAGTGTCAGTGGCAGTTGCTATTGAAGAAGCAAGTAAATAATTAAATCTGTAATTGTGAGCGAGCAAAGCAACGAAGCAATCCCGACAGTATATTGAAAACTGTCGGGATTGGATACTCTTCCGGCTTCATAGAATAATTTAATCTCGCAATGACATATGTATACTTCCGTTATTTTTTTTAGATTTTATCCAAGCCTCTTCTTTATCTTTTCATATTCACCGGGATCAATATAGTCTTTAATATTCTCGAGTGAATCCTTTGCTTCATTAAGGTCGCCGCTGTAATATTTCTTGCTGTTCTGAAAAGAAGAGCTGTATATATCCCTCATCTGGGCTCTGCTTATTTTTCCTTCCTGGCTGAAATAGGCTATTGCCACATCGCCTATACCATAGGTACAGGCAAATATAAGAGGTGCTGTCAGAAGGCCTCCTATAAAAGGTATAAATTTACCGCACGCATAGGAACCGAGAAAACTCACAGAACCGGCAAAACATGTTATAATTAATTCTTTTGCCATATCGACAGTAAGTTTCTGGCCGAATATCCTGGCTATAGTGACAACCATGTAACATAAAAGAGGAAGAATAAAAAAGAGATCTATCACAGGAATCCACATAACAGTAAGACCTGCTGCAACAGTAGAAAAAAGTATGACAATATTTCTTGCTTTTCTCTTTAAATCAGATAATTCTACCTGTCCCGGAAGAAATTGCTGCGGTATGTATGGTTCCATAGCATATCCGGCAGAAGGCTGCTGATATGGCTGTTGATATGGCTGTTGATATGGCTGTTGATACTGAATTTCAGCAGATTGTATGGGAGCAGTAGGGGGAGGGACAGCAGAAGGGCTGTCAAATCTATATCCGCACTTACTGCAGAATTTAGCTCCATCTCTGCATTGATTGTAACAACTCGGACAATTCATAAATAACCTCCTTGTAAATCGTGACGCGTAATGCGTGACACGTGGTTTTTATAACCTTATTTCATGCATTGATGCTTATGTCATGCATCACCTTTCTTAATCTTTGTAACCAGTCTGTCGTTTTCAATTCTGACAGAAATTCTGCCCTGGCGGCCGCTGAAAAATGTATTAAATGCTACATCTTCGAGACATTTAGTCAGAATAGAACTGAGTCCTCTGGCACCGGTCTGTCTTTTTATACTCTTCTTAACTATATAATCTATTACATCATCTGTTATATGAAGTTCAAAACCTTCATCAATAAATTCTTCTTTAAATTTATCTATTACACTATCTTTCAGTATCCTCGTAAGAGTTTTCTCATCAAGTGGCTCAAAGGGTACAAACCTTGTAAACCTGCCAAGCAATTCAGGAAGAAAACCATAGGATTGGAAGATTTCTACATTTTCTATTTCACTTTCTTCAAACATTACAGCTATCTTTTCTTTAAACGTAGCTTGCGGTGCTTTTACGAGGCCCATTTTAGACGTATCGCTTTTCAAAAAAGACAGTTCTTTAAAACCGGAAAAAGCGCCGCATGCAAGGAAAGAAATATCTTCTGTAGAAAGAGAAACCTTCTGACCGTAAGCAGAATAGCCATAATCAAGAGGCACAAGAATTTGCGTGCTTTCAAACATTTTAAGTAATTCTCTCTGAACCCCGAGGCCTGATACATCCTTTGTAGTACCTTCTCCGCTGAATCTTGCATTACTCCTGCTTGTAGCAAGTTTATCAAATTCATCTATACAGACTATGCCGCAGGAGGCCCATCCGGGGTCGCCTTCTGCAGCATTAATTAACCTGGTTAATATGGTAGTAACATCTTCACCTATATATCCTGTTTCGGAAAAAGTAGTTATATCAACAATTATATTCGGAAGTTTAAGGATTTTATTAAAAAGCAGTTCTACCATATAGGTTTTACCGCATCCTGTAGGTCCCATAAACAAATAGTTGAATTTATGAGGAAGGTTCTTTCTGTCTATTTTTTCTATATAAATCTTCTTGAGTCTTTTTACATGCCTGTAAGCCATAAGAGAAACAGCTTTTCTTGCCATATCCTGTCCCCTGTAGCCATGACGTTCCAGGATATCATATATCTTTTTTGGGGAAATAAGAGGAATGTCTCTGACTTTCCTGACAAAAGCCGGTTCGTTTACAGATTTTGCCCCTCTGATTTTCATACCGACTTTTCTATTTATTCCGCCAAGTAATTCTTCACATTTATTACAGGCAACAAGCCTTATTTCAGCATGACTGTCTGTATACTCATGACAGAAAGAACAGACTTCCTTGTTCTCATCGAGGAATTTTGCCATAAAGGGAAAACCTTTCTTACGTGATGCGTGATTCGTGATTCGTGATGCGTGAAAGAAATTGTTATTTTAAGCTTTCACCTGTCAGTCGGGGCTTAGACAGGTTCACTTCTCCCGTCACGCGTTACGCGTCACCCCGTTACGCGTCACCCGTCACAATTATAATATATTTCGTTAATATTCCGGTGAAATCCTTTTCAGGGAAGAATTAATTATTCTTTTACTCTTTCAATTTCTTATGATATAATATAACTTGACATTGTCATATTACCTGCTTTGATAAAATAGTTATTAGTTCTTAGCTGTTAGCTATTAGCTTTAATTATTAACTGAAAACTAACAGCTAATTGCTAATTACTAATTTATTAAATGTGACCTGTCAAGATAAATGCTATTGCATTACGCATTACGATACAGAGGTGATCTTAAACAGTGAACGAGAAAATACCTTTTCATAAATTGATTATTCTCAACACAATCATAAGTGCCTTAATAGGGGCACTTGTAGTCTTTGCTATGGGAGGATTTTTAAATTCAGCTTATGCTTCACTTACATCGCAGGAAGAGGCAGTAATAAATGCCATAAAACGTGTAAAACCTTCTGTAGTTAATATCGATACCTATGTAGCATCTCAGAATTTTCTCGGCCAGGGCGGAGAAGGTATAGGTTCAGGTATAATTATCAAAGAGAATGGCTATATACTTACGAACAGACATGTTATAAGAGATGCGACAAATATAACAGTCTCTCTGGATAACGGGAAACAATATAACGGGAAACTTGTAAGTGCCCACCCTGATTATGATCTTGCCCTGATAAAGATTGATGCAAAGGGATTAAAGGTTGCAAAACTCGGTAATTCCGACAAAGTAAAACTCGGAGAGACTGCTATAGCAATAGGAAATCCGCTTCACTTCAGCTGGACTGTTACGGTCGGAGTTGTAAGTGCTCTTGAAAGGGATATAAATGCAGGAGGAAGTTTACCTATTTATAAAGGTTTAATACAGACAGATGCAGCTATAAATCCCGGAAACAGCGGAGGGCCTCTTATTAACAGTAACGGTGAGGTTATAGGCATAAATACCCTTATATTTTCAGGGACAGAAAATACTGTAGCCCAGGGGCTTGGATTTGCCATTCCTATGAATACTGCCAGAAAAGTGGCGAATGAACTCATGCAGGGAGGCAAAAGTACTTCATCATCAGGAAACAAACCGTGGATAGGCATTAAACTTCAGAATGTAACAAAACAGCTGGCACAGCAATGGGGATTCCCGACTTCTACAGGGGTACTTATTGTGAACGTTATAGCAAACAGTCCTGCTCAGAGAGGCGGACTGTGTCCCGGTGATATAATAGTTGACGTAAACGGAAAAACAGTTAAAACATATGAAGATTTAATCTCCAGACTCGGTTCTTTAAAATCAGGGACAGCAGTTGAACTGGGGGTATGGCATGAAGGAAGAAAAGCAAAAAGAGAAATAATTATTGAAGTGCTTAAGTGAGTTGTGAAGAGCGAAGAGTGTACGATTATAGTGAAAAGTGAAAATAATAATTTTACATAAATAATCACTGGTCACTGGTCACTGGTCACTGGTCACTGGTCACTGGTAACTGGTAACTGGTCACTGGTCACTGGTAACTGGTCACTGCTAACCGGTCACCGGTAACTGATTTTAAAACTTATAGTTTCACAGAAGGAAATATTTCTTTAAGAAAGAATATTTATAGGGGAAACTACGAAAGGAGGTGTAACCTGGCAATATTGGCGTAAATTCAGGTAAATTTTTGCCAGGTAAAATCTTTGGGTGTTAGAGTAACAAAAGAGAGAATACCGGTAGTCCTTCTTACAACAACCCATCGTATGGAAGGAGAAGTTCATGTAATTCCAGGAGGGAGACTTCTGGATGAGATTAATAAAAAGATTGACTTTCTTCCTATTACCAATGTTACAGTCTATGATTTAGATGGGGAAACTCCTCTAGATACAGTAGATTTCCTTGCAGTTAACAAAAGTCAGATAGTTTTTTTAACGCCGAGTGTAGGTTATTAATAATATTTACTAACCACCGGGAGAGAGATAGATCTTATAGAATATTATACATCTAAGTTAGAAAGGCAGGTGAATGAAAACCAGCTTTAGATGTAAATAGTTGGTTTTATTTTTATGAGAGTCAGATGGCTTGGACATTCCTGTTTTCTAATAACATCAGGAAGGGGTATAAAAATATTAACAGACCCCTATGGTAAAAATGTGTCTTATACATTGCCAAAGGTTGCTCCGGATATAGTAACACTCAGTCATCATCATTTCGATCATAATGCCCACTGGAGAGCTGAAGGCAAGCCGAGAATAGTAAAAAGAACAAGTGATTTTTATGAAGAACATGAAGTAAACGTAAAAGGGGAAAATGTAAAATTCAAAGGAATCCCTACATATCATGATACAAGTCTCGGGAAAAAGAAAGGGCCGAATACCATACTGGTCTGGGGACTGGATGAGATTTCCTTTTGTTTCCTGGGAGACCTGGGACATATACCATCCGAAAAAGAATATGAAACTATAGGAAAAGTAGATGTTCTGTTTGTACCTGTAGGAGGACTCACTACAATTGCTGCAAAAGAAGCAGCAGATATTGTGAACAGACTTTCTCCAAGCATTGTATTTCCAATGCATTTTAAAACAGAGTTCGGAGGGGAATCTCTCGCCAATATTGTATCAGATGATGTGTCAATCTTTCTTGCCAGAATGAGAGATGTAAGGAAACTTGAAACAGACTCCTTCAATTTTAACCCTGCAGATATAAAAGAAGCTTCACTTGAAGGGACAAGGGTCTATAATTTAACATACATACCGTCAGAAGAATAATTACGTGATGCGTGATGTGTAATGGGTGATGCAATAGTATTCACATGTTACTCATTACGCATTGCGATTTAACCGCAAACACCTCAGGCCTTCAGCAGTTAGCTATCAGCTATCAGCTAAAGCTTACAAATCCTGATTATGTAAATAGTATAAAAAAATAGAATTTAATTGTTATGTAGGTCTCATAAAAGCTGACTGCTGACAGCTGAATGCTTTAAAAAAATGGAGTTTTAAATTTATGATTGATTATGTACATCTTCACGTTCATACAGAATTCAGCTTACTGGATGGTGCCTGTAAGATAAAAGAAATTGTTAAAGCCACAAAAGAGATGGGGATGAAAGCCCTGTCAATTACAGATCATGGTACAATGTTCGGTATTATTGATTTTTACGCAGCCTGTATGCAGGAAGGAGTAAAACCTGTTGTAGGCTCTGAAATATATGTGGCGCCAAGAACCAGATTTGACAAATCCCCTGCTTATGATAAAAAACCATATCATCTGGTACTTCTGGCAAAAAATCTAGACGGATATAACAGATTGAGTGAAATAGTCAGTCTGTCTTACCAGGAAGGATTTTATTATAAACCAAGGGCAGATAAAGATATACTCAGACATTATGCATCTTCAGGAAACCTTATAGCCCTTTCGGCCTGTATGTCCGGTGAAGTGGCATCTTATATACAGTTAAAACAGTTAGATATGGCAGAGAAAGCTGCTCTGGAATATCGTGATATATTCGGTACAGGTAATTTCTATCTTGAAATTCAGGATCATAAAATTCCGGAACAGAAGGAAATCAACGAACATGTAGTAAAAATAGCCAGAAAACACAATATACCTCTCATTGCAACCAATGATGTTCACTATATAAAAAAAGACCATGCCTTTGCCCATGATGTACTGCTCTGTGTCGGCACCGGCAATAAACTTGCAGATAAAGAAAGACTTCGCTACCCGACTTCTGAATTCTATCTGAAAACACCTGAAGAAATGAAAAATTTGTTTCCCTTTGCCCCTGATTCCATAGAAAATTCAATGGAAGTTGTAGAAAAATGCAATATAAATTTCACCTTTGACGAACTCCATCTCCCCGATTATATTGTTCCTCCCCCATATGATATAGCATCATATTTAAGATACCTGTGCGAAAAAGGCATAAAAGATCGTTACCCCGATACCTGGCAGGAACTTATGCCACGATTGAATTATGAACTTGATGTTATTCATACAAAAGGTTATGATGCGTATTTTGTTATAGTATGGGATTTTATAAATTACAGCAGAGAACAGCACATCCCCGTAGGGCCGGGACGGGGCAGTGCAGCAGGCAGTATGGTTTCCTATGTGCTGGGTATTACAGATATAGATCCTCTGAGATACGGACTGATTTTCGAAAGATTTTTAAACCCGGAACGTAAATCCATGCCTGATATAGATATAGATTTCTGTTACACCAGAAGACCTGAAGTCATAGAATATGTAAAAAGAAAATACGGTACAGATCATGTGGCACAGATTATTACCTTCGGAAGAATGAAAGCAAAAGCCGCCATAAGAGATGTAGGACGGGTATTTGATCTGCCCATACCATTTGTGGATAAAATTGCGAAGCTTATTCCGGCAAGAGCGAAAAATCTAAAAGAAGCTCTTGAAACAGAGCAGGAACTCAGGGATATGATGAGAGAAGACATGAATGTAAAAAGGCTGATTGAAACAGCACAGGAACTGGAAGGCCTTGCAAGGAACCCCGGCATACATGCCGCAGGAGTTGTTATTTCAAGACATCCTCTCATAAAATGTGTTCCTCTTTACAGTTCCGGAGGAGATGGTATTTCAACTCAATATGAGATGAAAAACCTTGAAAAAATAGGACTCTTAAAAATGGATTTCCTGGGTTTAAGAACCCTTACAGTATTACGTGATGCACTGGAATTAATAGAACAGAACAGACATGTCACGGTAGAAATAACAAACATACCTCTTGCTGATCCTGCGACTGCATCACTTCTTCAAAAAGGTCATACAGTAGGAGTATTTCAGCTTGAATCTGAAGGTATGACGAAAATAGTCATGGACCTTATGCCGGAAAAATTTGAAGATCTTATACCACTGGTGGCACTGTACAGGCCGGGTCCTCTCGGCTCCGGCATGGTAGACGATTTTATTGCCTGTAGACATGGGAAAAAACAAATCCAGTACAAACATCCCATGCTGGAACCGGTATTGAAAGAAACCTACGGCGTAATACTCTATCAGGATCAGGTAATGAAAATTTCAAATGAACTTGCCGGTTTTTCCATGGGTCAGGCAGATTTACTAACAAGAGCCATGGGTAAGAAAAAACATGATGTTATGGCACAGCAAAAAGGATTATTCATAGAAGGATCAGTAAAAAAGGGAGTTCCTGCAAAAACTGCAGAAGAAATATTCGATCTTATGGCCTATTTCGCAGGTTACGGTTTCAATAAAGCCCACAGTGCCTGTTATGCCTATATAGTCTATCAGACGGCCTATTTAAAAGCTCATTATCCTGTGGAATTCATGGCAGCCAACATGACAAGCGTAATGGATAAAACTGAAAAGATAGCTATTCTTATCAGTGAATGTAAAAAGATGGGCATAAAGATCCTTCCTCCCCATGTAAATATAAGTAATTTTGCTTTTAATGTTCAGGGAGATAATATAATCCTTGGTCTGGGAGCCATTAAAAATGTAGGTGAAGGAGCCATAAATGCCATTGTAGAATCAAGAAACAGAGAAGGCAATTTCGAAAGTCTCTTTGATTTCTGCCAGAGAGTAGATCTCAGGTCTGTAAACAAAAGAGTCATTGAAAATTTAATACTTGCAGGTGCCTTTGACAATCTCAGGGCAAACAGAGCACAGCTTGTAAATTCAATAGAACTGGCTATGGAGTATGGCCAGCAGATTCAAAAAGAAAAAGACAGCCGCCAGATTCAACTGTTTGATATGGATACAGAAGCAGCTACTATGCCTCCATCTATCGGTGAAATGGAAGATTTTTCCTATGATAAACGCTTATCTCTGGAAAAAGGAGCCCTCGGTTTCTATATTTCAGGCCATCCCCTTACACCATATGAAGCAAAACTTAAATCCCTTATTACTGCAACAGCCGGCAAGCTCCAGTTCATAAAAGACAGAAGAAAAGTCACAATAGGAGGCATTGTTGTTCAGACAAGAAAAACCCTTACCAAAAAACAGGAAAACATGGCCTATGTTACCATTGAAGATCTGGAAGGAGAGATAGAAACTATTGTATTTCCTAAATGCTATAAAGAATATGGCCAGCTATTACTGGAAGATAAAATATTATTGATAGAAGGGACAGTAAAAATTGAAGAAAGAGGCGGTTATTCTGATGATGAAGAAGAAATCACGGAAAAACAGATAAAAGTAAGCTTTTTTGCAGAAAAGATTTCGGAGTTTTTATTACAGGAACAGGAAGAAGATAAAAAAGATGAACCAGAGAAGGTCCGAAGCAAATATCAGGGAATACATATAAAAGTTCTCCTGGACAGTATGGAATATCAAAAACTGCAGACATTAAAAGATTTTCTCCATTCTCAAATAAGTGAACAGCCTGTTTACATACATCTTGAAAAAGGTATAGAGAAAAGGTCAATAGCCCTTAATAAAGATTACTGGGCATCTCCTGCAGGCATAGAACACAATCTTTCGGGACTTATGGGGGAAAATGCCATAGTATGGGTAGAGTGACATGTATGATTTATATGGTAACCGCTACAGGGTAATAGAAAAAATAGGTCATGGGAGCATGGGGTATGTGCTGAAATGTCGGGATACATGGTTAGGACGTAATGTGGCATTAAAAGTTCCATGGCCCCATGTTATTGAACATGATAAAATTTCAACTGCCATAAAACCTCTCAAAAGATTTCTACGAGAGGCAAGAGAACTTGCCGGACTTGACCACCCCAATATAGTAACCCTCTTTGACATAGGTTCCGAAAACAATATACCATATCTTGTTATGCCATTTATAGAAGGAACAACACTGGACAGAATCCTGTCTCGCGGTAAACCTGATACAGAGAAAGCCCTGGCTATAGCAATTGATATATTTGATGCCATGAGATATGCTCACGAACATGGTGTAGTTCACCGTGATTTAAAGCCTTCAAATATAATGATTGCAGATAATGGCAAAACAATGATTATGGATTTCGGCATGGTCAGGAGAATAGGAAGTGATACAGAACTGACTGAATTTAATTCTATAATAGGAACAGCTGACTATATTTCGCCGGAACAGGCCATGTCAAGCAGAGTTGACCACAGGTCTGATCTGTATTCCCTCGGTATAATCCTTTATGAATTATTCACAGGAGTTAAACCTTTCCAGGGGGACAATATATTTGCACTCATACTTCAGCACATAAATGTAATCCCGCAGCCTCCAAGTTTCCACAACCATTTCATTAATGTTAAACTTGAAAAAATTATTATCAATCTATTACAGAAAAAACCTGTAAAACGTTATAACAATACTAAAAAAATCCTGTCTGTTCTCAAAGATATTCTTTCATCGGGGAATCAAAAAACAGGAGAGAGGTTATATAAAGAAAGAAATATTGATTTTACTATTCGCCTCATAGGAAAAGATGAAACTATTTATCGCCTTGTCTGTCTTGTAGATATGGTAAAATCGGGGAAAAATTTTCTATGTTATCTTACCGGGCCGGAAGGGACAGGTAAAAGCCGCCTGGTCAATGAAATAATTACCATTGCTTCCATAAGGAAGATAAAATATCTAAAAGAAGAACTTGGAGAAATTGACAGATTTATTCCCTTTTATTCTATGAGGAAATTAATCAAAGAATTTAACATGGAAGTTCTTATCCAGGAAACTCCTGAGATTTCACTGAAAGATTTCTCTTCTTTAATTATTGATAAACTGAAAAACCATACAAATTCAGAACCTTTAATAATAATATTTGATGACATAGAGTATGCAACAGATGATACAAAAACACTTCTGGCCTCTGTTATAAAAAATTCCATTCTTGAAAACATACCTGTGTTATGGGTTTTAACATCTCATATAATTGAAAAATTTTTTTACGATAGCGACTTATACAGAACAGGAAAATTTGAAGATATAAGACTGGAA
The DNA here is from genome assembly GCA_036746235.1 of Vulcanimicrobiota bacterium. Lineage (GTDB taxonomy): Bacteria > Vulcanimicrobiota > SpSt-956 > SpSt-956 > JAKJGF01 > CALARM01. The sequence continues at coordinate 12,483 of DAIOEN010000180.1, forward strand.
TATTTATCACATAAGGATTTCTCAGAACTAACAGAGGAATTTCTGGGGAAAAATACTCTAAAAGATGAGGCTATAAATAAAATTTATATGTTATGCAATGGTTCCCCTTTATATCTCAAGGAAATCATAAAAGATCAAAGAAAGTTTTCTCAGAAAAAAGACAAAAAAGATATAATCAAATCCAATATAGAAAAATTTAAAAACGAGCCCCTCCTGCAGTTACTCTGTATATATCATGGAGATTTAACTTCAGCTATGGCAGAGGAAATTTTAAAGGAATATACACCAAAAATTTTCAAAGAATCTTCCTTACCTGATATAGTTAAATATAATAAAAATAATGGTACTTTTTCTTTTATTCATCCATTGTATAAAAACATATTATATGATAATATAACATCAGATATAAAGCACATTTTACATAATAAAATTGCCTGTGTATATGAAAACAAGTTAAAAGACTGTAAAAATGGTAAATTTTTCCTATTATGTGTTGTAATATATCATTTTCTTAAAGGAGATGATATAAAAAAAGCCTATCACTACTGTGCGAAAATTAATATTTTTGCTTCTTCGACAGGAGTTTTTGATGCTCTATTTTACAGATGTAATTCATTAAAAGGTAACATTTCTGATACTGTAAAATAGAAATCTACATCTAAAATTAAACCTTTCAGTGACGTATTTACGTTATTAGCACTTTATATGAGAATCGTCACAGGTGACGGAAGGAGCAGATTCTCATACTTCGTTATGACCGAAACGGCCATGACTGTTAGTTAAAAAGGAGAAAGACAGTGAATACGGAGATAATTTTCTTCTGGTTATTAGCCGGTATATATTCTTTAATAATTTTGTTGGAACTCAGAACTCATTATATAGAGGATAATAAAAACAGAGACATACTTGAAAAACCTAATTTTTTCCTGTGGTTTTTAAGCAGACAGTATTACATGTCCGGGTTGCAGGCTATGGAGAGAAAGAAATATAAAAAAGCTTTACTGCAATTCAAGAGAGCTTTACAGTTCGATCCTCATTACGGGCCTGCTTATTTAGAACTTGGGAAATCTCTATTTTTTATAGGTAAACTACAGTCATCTCAGAGTATGATTGAAAAGGCTGTTAAACTGGAAGAAGAAAACCCCCAGAATCACCTTAACCTTGGCATAGTGCTTGCTGCCCAGGGGAATTATCAGGAAGCCATCATTCATCTTGACAGAGCTTACTCAATAGATAAAAATGATTTTGAAATCTCCCTCTACAGAGGAGCATGCCTCTTTGAATTAAGGAAAATAAATTTGTCAGTAGAAAGTTTTATAAAAGGCCTTCAACTTGTTTCAAACTATCAGATGTTTACAACTATAGTAGAGAGATTTGTCAGAGTTTTTGATAGTGTTTTATATAAATCTATAATAAATTTTCTGGAAAAACTCGATATAAAATACGACGATATGACAGTAAACGATAATTTTGAAAGAAGTTTTAACGGTGTTTATACAGATGATAAAGAGGTCACTTTTTCACCTGTTGAAAAATGTGCTATTCTTATGATAAGCTTTCCTGCAAAAGATTGTGCTTCTATTATGCAGAAATTCCCCTCTATATTCATAAAAAAGCTTGCAGAAATAATGGCCAGCATGGCTGATATAAAACTGAAAGAAAAGAAACTTGTTCTCGGTGAATTTCTTGAAACAATAGACTGGCGACAGATAATCAAGACAGAATCGGAAGAAGCAAAAAAATATTATAATTTAGGCAAATCTTTTATGGAAAGAACCAACCTTGACCTTGCAATAACACAGTTTAAAAAAGCTCTCAGAATTGACCCCAATTATGTTGAAGCCCGTAAAGACCTTGGTTATGCATTTGCAAAAAACGGACAGATAAATGACGCTATTTCAGAATGGGAAAAGGCCATAACTTCAGGAATAAAGGATGCAGAAATCCATAAAAAACTCGGTGATGCCTATGCAAAACAGGGTAATTTAACTCAGGCCAGTCATGAATGGAAAAAAGCCGCAGCAGTTGAGCGAAGCAACGGATCGGTAATAAGTGACCAGTGAGTAGTTACCAGTTACAGGTAAATTAGTAACCATTTTATCAGCTTCTGCCTGACAGGCTCTTACGAAGAA
>DAIOEN010000181.1:0-14496 GCA_036746235.1 Vulcanimicrobiota bacterium
TGACATGGAGTCCAGTAAGGTTTTTTCCTGTTAAAAAGAATTATATCTGCCGGTGCCCCTTCTTTTATGACACCGCTGTCTTTAAATCCCATAAGAGAGGCTGAGCCGCCTGTTGCAAGACGCAGAATTACATCATTGGGAAAAGATGCAGGATCTCCTGTAAGGTTTTTATGTACAAGTCCTGTGAGTCTCATGACTTCAAGTATATTCAGATCATTATTAGATGCGGGCCCATCTGTTCCCAGGCCGACTTTTACTCCTCCCTTCAGAAATTTATCAAGGGGAGACATACCCATAGCCAGTTTCATATAGGTTTTTGGAGTATGTGCCACATATACTCCTTTTTCCGAAAGTATTTTTATATCTTCATCCGATACTGATATACAGTGAGCACTTATACAGTGAGAGTCAAAAACTCCCGTATTTAAGAGATGTTCTACAGGACTTCTGCCGTATTTTGCCATAGATACAGAAACCTGTTCTTCAGATTCCGAAAGATGAAGATGAATCCCTGTATTTAATTCCCTTGCTTTATCTGCTACAAGGGCAAGAAAATCAGGAGGACACATATATGGGGAATGGGGGCCTATGACACATTTAATTCTTCCTTCACATGAATTATGATATTCTCTTATAAAAGACAGTGTATCTTCAAAGGTCTTCTTACCCACTTCCCCGTCCTGTCCGAGACCGAACTGACACCATGCAAGAGTGGCTTTCATGCCTGATTCGGAAACTGCTTTTGCAACCATATCCATATAAAAATAATGATCACAGAATCCCACCGTGCCCGATCTTATCATTTCACAGCATGCAAGAGCACTTCCCCGGTAGACGTCTTCCGGTTCCATAGCAGATTCTGCCACCCATATCTTCTCATTGAGCCATCTATCAAAAGGAAGATCCTCTGCCCAGCTCCTTTCAAGAGTCATGGCTGAATGACAGTGGCTGTTAAAAAAAGCCGGAAGAGCAATATAATTTTGCCCGTCAATAACCATTTCAGGTTTAAAACCTTCCGGCAATTTTCCTGTTGAAACAATAAGGTTCCCTTCAATTGCTATATCTACATTGCTCAGAATATCATTCTCTTCGTTAAGAGTTATGGCTGTAACATCTTTTATTAATATTGACATTAAAAACACTTCCTGAAAATAAAATAAGATTGAAAATTCGATAAACATCGAATATTTCCTTTAAATTATTTAGATAAGTTGCTTCTACATAATTTTCATCTAAAGCCTTATTTTACGGCATTAAAAATAAAAAATCCTATACCTTTAAATTAAATAAGGGGCACTTTCGTGCCCCCTGTTTACATAGTATTACTTAGAAGTAAGGAAACATCGGATACATTCCCATACCGAGTCCCATGCCGAGTCCCATACCGAGTCCCATGCCGAGTCCTCCGAGTCCCATGCCGAGTCCCATACCGAGTCCTCCGAGTCCCATGCCATATCCTCCCATACCCATCATACCGAGTCCGCCGAACATAAGTCCACCGAAAGGTACGCTGGACATCATAAGAGACATTGAAGAGAATGCATTCAACATATTATAATAATTGTTAAGAGCTATAGGATTAATAGTGGGAGCAGCATTGTACAACGCACCGCAGTAAGGTGCTCCTATGGAGTTCATATTATTATTCATCTGTCCTCCGTACATAGAAGCATTGCGGAAGCACTGATCTGCTTCAACATTATTTCCGAGAGCCTTGAGTATAGTTCCTTTACCTTTCCAGGCAGAAGCATACTGAGGATTTCTGTCAAGAGCTCTATTATAGCACTCAAGAGCTTCACCTGTCCTGTTCTGCTGTTCCAGTGCAAGTCCTTTGCTATACCATCCTTCCGCTTTACCCGGATTGAGTGCTATAGCCTGGTCATAAAGGGCCATAGCATCCTGAGGTCTCTGCGCACGATGGGCAGCCACACCATCAAACATCATACTGTTATATTTTGCATCTGCATTATTCGGATCCATTCTCAATGCTTCATCAATACATGCCTTTGCATCCTGGAAATTTCCCTGTCTGAGAAGCATCATGCCTCTTTCATTAAGAGTAGCCAGTTGCCCTGCAGCCTGAGGGTTGACAGCATTAACTCCATTTAGATTTTTGAGAGAATCGGCTCTTTTCAAACATACATCTGCTTCTGCATATTTACCCATATCCTGCAGGAGTAAGCCTTTTTCCTGCCATGCTCCTATATGGTTTGGTTCAAGGGAAATAGTCTTATCAAAAGATGCCAGTGCATCACCAAATCTCTTATCATCTGCACTGAGGGCTATTGACCGTCCGAACCATGCATCTGTATTATTCGGGCTTCTTTCTACGAGTCTGTCGTAATAAGGCACAGATTCGCCAAATTTGCCCTGATTATGTAACGTCTTTGCCATATTCTCAAGAGCGAAGGTATCATTAGGATCAATCTTGAGGGCATTACCAAATGCTTCAAGTGCCACATCTTTATTACCTGCTTTGAGAGCATCTGTTCCTCTATTATTATAACTGGTAACAGTTTTTATCTGCTCTGCATTAAGTGCGCCTGTACCTGAAGTACCAGAAAGTTTTGCTATCTGTTCTTTAGCAAAACTATTATTCGGGTCAATCTTCAGAGTATTATTAAAAGCTGCAAGAGCTCCTTCTTTATCACCTGACTGTAGAGCATCTGTTCCTCTGTTATTATAATGGTTCGCAGCTCTTGTCATATCCGGTCCGAGCTTATTTATATCCGGGCTGTTACTCAAAATCTTTGCTTTCTGTTCTTTAGCAAAACTGTCATTCGGATCAATAGTCAGAGCATTATCAAAAGCTGTGAGTGCTGCTTCCTTATCACCAAGTTTCAGTGCATCTGTTCCTCTGTTATTATAATAGGTAACAGCTTTTGCTTCATCTGATTTAACACCGGCACTGAGCTTTTCTGCACCTGTATTGTCAACATCTTTAAGTTCTTTCGGCTCTGCTTTTGTTCCACGCATTTTCATCGGTTCAGCCTTGAGATCTTCCAGATTGGCGTCTCCATCCCTGTCAGGAATAGATGTTTCTACAAGTTCAGTTGAGCCTTTTCCTGTTTCAATCTGTGCAAGAGGTTTCAGATGTTTCGTATCAGAAATATCTTTCATAGGAGTTATCGTTGCATTACCATGTACTGCTTTTGTACCTTTCACAGGCTTCATAGAGGTGGTTTTTGCTTTTTTAGCCTGATCGGTTTCATCTACAAAAGTCTTTGCAATTACCTTTGATCTGGCAAGGGCTCTTTTGGATACACCTGTCTCTCTGGAAAACTTTTCCACATCAGCAGCAGCTTCTGCAGCGTCCTGACGTGGTGTGGATTTCTTTATTTTATCGATCTTCTCAAGTTTTCCCGAATCCACCTGCTGACCGTCGCCCATACCGTCTCTTTCAAAATCTCTCTGTTCTTTCCTTGTAACAGTCTGAGCTTTAAGCTTTTTCTCTTCCGTAAGTTCCATAGCCATTCTATGGGCATCATCGGAAGCTTTTCTGGATTCCTTTGCAGTAGAGGTGAAGGTTTCTATATCAGTATTATCAGCCACAAGCTGCATTCTTTCCTCCATCTCTTCCTTATCTGTACTGGCGACCTTGTTAAATTCTGAGAGTTTCACTTCCTTGTGAGGTTTTGCAATTTTCCCTGAGAACTTGTTTTCATGAGAGCTTGCGATTTGCTGTGCTTTTCCTCTTACCGATGGTCTCGGTGATTTGGGCATCTGATCAAGCTGGGTCTGTTTCTTTTCCAGTTCAGAATCAGTTCCGCCTGCAGCCTGGAAAGCACCGCTTCTCTGGGCAGCTTCTTTTGATTCTTTAGCTGTTGCCTGAAAAGTTCCTGTAAACATGCCGGGCTTATGCTGTGTTTTTTCTCCTTTTACACGTTCCTTACCGGGAGTTTTTACAGCTGTTCCGCTCTGGAAATTACCTTTAAGCTTGAATTCCTTCGCCTGTTCTCTGAGAAGATCAAGTTTCTGCATATTGGCATCTTTCTTTTCCTTCTCATCTTTGGGAACAAAAGCTTCACTGCCAAGAGTACCTGTTCCTTCACTCTTTTCTTTTTCCTTTTTCTTCTTGGCTTCTTCCTGTTTGGAGGCTTCGTCTGACTTTTCTGCGCCTTTCAACTTCTGGCTCAGGTTTTCCCCTGCTCTTTTAATCTGCTGCTGCCCTTCCTGGGTTGTCTTTGCGCTGCCGGCTGCACCTGCTCCCAGAGTCTGCATATTTTTCATTATGGAAGCGCTGTCAAATTTGCCGCCTACTCCACCTACCATATCTATCACTCCTTATTAGATTAGAATGGAATGACTATACTTTTATATCATAAAAAAGATAGATCAATTTCACTTTATTATATCACAGTTTGAAATTTATATTTAAATAATTTGTTAACTTTATGTTAAAATTCTGTTAAAAAAAGGAATAAAAAATGTAATATAGAATTCATGTAGTGAGTCATGAAAAGTGAAAAGTGAAAAGTGAAAAGTGAAAAGCAGATGCAAACAGTATTCGTCTGGTACCAGATGAAAAACACGCATCACACATCACGACAGAAGAATCCTCGGTAAAAATCCTCAATATAAACATTCAGCTCTTGCGGGACTCTTGTGAAGATCTCAATAAAAAGTCTCAGGGAGAGTGATTATTTTGAAACATAAAGGTATAACCCTTGTAGAAGTGCTCATTGCTACAGGGCTTATGGGCATACTTCTTTCCATGACAGGCCTTATATGTGTTGACGGCATAAGAGCCTTTCATAGAAGCAGATTTCGGCTTACAACACAGCAGGAAGCCACTATGGCAATAGACAGACTCTGCAGAGAACTCAATGAAACCCATTCGGATACTATTACACTTATTTATTCAGTCGAAAACGGCGGAAGTGACACCGAATTCGACGCTATCTCTTTCGGCACCCCTAAAGATAATGACGAAGCTACAGGAAATATCAGGACAAATACGGCAACAGGCCGTTTTGAATGGGAAAGATTTATAGTTTACTCCAAAAAAGTAGGGGAAACGGATGTATACAGATCTGTAATTAACAAACACAGTCCTTCCGGCATCAATATTCCGTCACCTCTGTCTGTAAGTAATATAAAGAACGGAATAAATGATATAACCGGTTCAGACAGAACATCTTACAGGAAAATGGCCAGAGACATATATAATATAAGTTTCATAGAACAGAGAATAGGCTCTGCCGTTCAGGGCATAAAGGTAAAAGTTATCTCCAGAGTTGTATCGGGGAAAGACAATGCCGGTAATAAGGCCTATGAAACGGCAGAACTTGTAACGTTTATAAGGCCATGGAAATAACGGGTCGTGATTAATGGATCGTGACGCGTTACGCTAACGCGTAACGCGTGATGGGCCTTTATTTAAACGCCCCTGCCGGTAACTGGTAACTGGTCACTGATAACTGCTCACTGGTCACTGGTCACTGTTCACTGTTCCAGCAGTTCCTTTACCGCTCCGGCAGCTTCATTTCTTACAGACAGGTCTTCATCGTTAAGACCTGTGTTCAGATACGGAAGTAATTTATCAGTATCATAGCAATGTGCCAGTGAAAGAATCATTTTTACTGCCATAGCCCTTACAGGGGGATATGAATCTTTCTGAAATTTTTCTATATATGAAAAAATCAGTTTGTCTTTCCTGCCGTAACGTTCAAGTATATAGACAGGTAAACTTATGACAGCTTTTTTATCTACCTTAATCTCAGGAGGTATTTCCTCATAAGAAAGAACAGAAAGCTCCGGGAAAGATCTTTCAATAAATCTCCTGAAAGCCGATCTTACATGGGAAGAACATAAAATCACCGGCAGACGATTTCTTTCATCAAAGGCATCTGAATGTTCTTTAATAGAGGAAAGAATAAATTCTCCTGTTTCATTATCAATTGCCGGTAAAGAATTTCCTTTCAATGAACCGGCAAGAATTCTTTCCAGTTCTCCGTCAATCGTTACAACCTGTATGTTTCCTTCTTCATCCTGAAATGGTCTGCAAATAACACGACAGAGGGATTGACGGACATATTCCGTTAAAAGCTCCATATCTCCTGTAACGGGAACATATTTTCTCAGGGTTCTCATTATAAGAGACAGGTCTTTTATAGGAACATGCTCTTGAAGCAGATTTTTAAAGATTCTATGAATTTCGGTAATTCTGAAGATTTTCGGATAAGTTTCTTTTACAGGTATGGCATCATCTTTTTTCAGTTTTTCCATAAGGTCTGCAACTTCATTATAATCCAGCAATTCACAGGCATATTTGAATATAACTTTTTCAATATGGAGGGCCATAATATCAGGAGAGTTAAAAACACTGCAGCCCAGTTTTTGTGCTTCTTCCCTCAGGTCAGTGGTAATCCACAAGGCCGGTTTCCCGGAATAGGGAGCAAAACACTCCTGTCCTTTAAGAGTTTTCAGGTTACTTTCAGTTCCCGTAACCATAAATTTATTTATTAAAACCTCTCCTCTAGCCACTTCAATATCCCTGACCTTGATCAGATACTCGTTCGGCTTTAATTGTAAGTTATCTCTGTATCTGATGGAAGGTATGACAAATCCCATATCTTCAGTAAGTTTTTTCTTTATAAAAGAAGCACGGTCTAAAAGTTTCCCTCCCTGATTTTCATCAACCAGTGAAATGAGACCGCGACCAATATCTACAGCAATCAGATCTACTTTCATTGAAAATCCCTGAGGATTATTTACTTCTACTTTCTCATAAGCTTCTTCATTCTCTTTTCTGCATGGATTCCGGCACGAGGAAAATATTTTATTCAGATCTTTTACATGTTCTATTTTTGTCCTATGTTCAAAGATTTTCTTTATTGCTACGGCAGATTCAAGACGGACATCCCGGTTATCATCCGTAAGTCCCCTGGTAAGATAATCCAGTAATAGCTCCCGGTCATATTTATCAATAATGGAATCAATCATTTTTATTGCCGTACATCTTATAGAAGGGTTGGAGTCTTTCTGAAATTTTTCCACATAAGAAAGAATCAATTTTTCTCTGTTATTGTATCTGTCAGCTATTTCATCAGACAGGGTCAGAGCAGCTATAGTATTTAACTTTATTCCGCCATGTATCTCATCATAAGAAAGAACAGCAAGGTCGGGGAAAGATTTTTCAATAAGTCTCCTCAATATTAATCTTACCTGAGAAGAACATACAATTACGGGAACAGGAGATACAGTGTTAATACTCTTTATCTGTTCTTCAAGACAATCCATAAGAGCCTCTTCCCTTACAGACCGAATTTTAAATTTATCGCCGTATTTTTTTTCTTTTAAAGAAAGAAGAATCTTTTCCAGTTTTTCCTCAACAGTTATTGCAGTAATCGTATCTTTATCATCTTTATATTCTCTGCATATGACATGACATAAAGACTGACGGACATATTCCGCCAGGCTGTCAGTATCTTTTACAACAGGGGCATAATATGCCATAGTCTCCATTATGGTAGTCATATCTCTTACAGAAATTCCTTCTCTGATGAGGTTGTAAAGAACTTCATAAATTTCCTGCAATGTAAAGAATTTCGGATAAATCTCTTCAACTAAAAGGTGGTTATAAGTTCTGACATCTTCAATAATCTTCAATACAAGATGATAATCCAGCATTTCAAAGGCATATTTCCTTATAGCCTCCGTAACCTGTGTGCTTATAACACTCACAGGGTCAAAAACCATTGCCCCCGCTCTTTCTACTTCTCCACGTTGACTGGCAGTAATCCATACTGCCGGCATACCATAAGTAGGATCAAGGACTCTCGGTCCTTCAAGTATGACAAGATTTTTTTCCGGCCCTATTGCAAGATATCTGTCCGGTATGACTTCTCCTTTTGCAATGACAATATCCCTGATCTTAATAATATAACCATTGGATTTCAGATTATTATTATCTTTGAATCTGACACCGGGAAGGATTAAGCCCATTTCCAGAGCAATATGTCTTCTTATGGAAGTGGTACGATCGAGCAATTTTGCTCCGCAATTTGGATCTATCAGAGATACAAGCCCACAGCCAACTTCTATGCACAGCGTATCTACCTGTATTAAACGCCTGAAGCCGTCTCTCACTTTTTCTTCTTCTGCTTTTTTTTCTTCTTCAGAAACAGGCGGATCAGGAACAATAGAAAGATAACAGGATACAAGCTCGCAGTCATCTTCTTTTCTGATAGATGTTTTTATTCTCTCTCCAATATTTTTCAGAGATTTTAAGGTGTTTTCTATAAACATACATTTTATATTCTTCTGCCGGATAGCAAAACCCTTCAAAAAAACAAATTCCATAAACGGGCCTGCATTTTTCTATATTCAAAGTAATGTTATGTCACAGTTCCTGCAGAGGTGTCCAGGAATTTGTAAAAACAGTATTTGACTATGAAATAAGTCTGGATCGTATAAGCAAAATAATAAATGGAGCAAGTGAAAGAGCAGAAAAATTCAATAAGAGTCAAAATTTGAACCACATTAAGGAAGGAGCCCTCGATGAGATATTTAGCGGTAGTATACCGGTTCTTGTGGGAGTAGACTTAAGAAGCACTTATACATTCCTGTTATCAGAAGAAGGTGGAAGAAATAGAGTGATTTTATGAAATTATTGCAGATACAAAAGAGAAATCAATTAACTCTGCCTGCTGATATAAGGAAAACATTGCAGTTAAAAGAGCATGATTTACTGGCTGTTGAGATTGAAGGCAACAGAATTGTTTTAACTCCTCAAAAGGTTATTAATAGAGATGAAGAATGGTTTTTCAGTAAGGATTTTGAGAATGTTGAAGATTTAATAAAAGATTTTTAGGAATGGGAGCCGTTCTAATCCTTCTTTTCTTTGCATTAATCCTGGGACCGGATAATACCGAGCAGCCGCTCTGTAAGGATATTAATCCTGTCACAGAGTATTTTGGCCATATTCAGATTTAATTCAGGATAATGGTTCAGCACATATAAAAAATTATCTTTAGAAATAACATACAATTCTGCTCTGTCAGAAATGACTGAGGCAGACAGGCTCCGTCTGTTATCTGAAATAACAGCCATTTCTCCCAGTATATCACCCTTATCCAGTGTTCTGAATTCTCTCAAAGCCTGATTTTTATTATAATATAGACTTATGCTGCCTGATTTTATTATATAAAAATCATCTGCCATGTCTCCCTCATTAAATAAAACTGCCCCTTTATTATATCTCTTAAGTCTTATCCTGGAAGATATTCTTTCAAGCTGCTCTTTCGAAAGAACATTGAAAAAAGGACTCATACCTATAATATCGGTTTTCTTCTTCATTTTAGCAAGTTCTGCTTTATCTTTATGATATAAATAATCATCATTCAGAGAGGCTGTTAATTTTTTAGTCGCCATATCAATTCTCCGGCAGAGCACTTTAGAGAGATTAATACCGAGAGAAGGATATTTTTCGAGCATATTTATAAAATGCTCCTTTGTAATCACATAGATTTCAGATACAGATGACGTTACTACAGCGGAAAGGCTTCTGGTATTGCCGGAAATCACTCCTGTTTCTCCGAACATATCGCCTTTTTTAAGAGTGGCGAAGGTTTTTATGTTATTATATACCAGTACATCTCCCGATTTAATGATATATACTTCATCTGCCCTGCTGCCTTCGGCAAATATTACATCATCGTTTACATATTTCTTAAGTTTGATTTTTTGAGAAAGCTTTTCTATATCTTCTCTGGAAAGAACATTAAAAAATTGAAGCAAACCAATAATTTCAGATTTTTTATTGGTTTTATCCAGTTCTTCCTTTACTGATTGATCTTTTATAAAAGGACATCCAATGGAAAGATAATGTTTATTAATCTCATCTTTTCTGCATTTTCCTGCCTGATTGAATCTTCTCATAAGAAACCTGTATTTCAGAATATTATGATGTGCTCTCGTATTTAAATTAAAAGCCCTGTCTAGATGTACAGTTTCTTTATTATTTAAATACACTTCCACTTCTGAAATACATGCCAGCATATCAGTCATCCAGCTTTGTTTATAAAGTAATATCTTTTCACCAAAACGATCAATAAAAATTTCTTTTTCTCTGTTACCTGTATTAAATATATTGCCTTTTTTCTTTTCCTGATAAAATTTTTCTAAATTGACATGCAATACATCCTTCATTTCAGCCAGTTTTAAACTTTTAATTTCTTCCTGATTGTATTTACCAAGTTGTATACTGCAAATAATAAAACCAATTAAATATTCCAGGCCGTCATAAAATTCTGCTTCTTTCAGTTCATTTTCATCTTCTGACAAAATCCGGAAATTCATACGGGAAATCCTGATTATTTCCTTATCCAGAAAGTATTCCAGAAAAGTAAAATTATCAACAGGATAAGCAAAATCCAGAAGAGGCCTCATAGCAGTTTCACCTTCTGCCACGTTAGAGCCAATGCGCTCTAAACCTCTAATAAATTCCTCATTCCTCTTCTGTTTTATCAGAATATCAGTCATAACCATCAGATCTTCCTGTAAATTTACAACAATATTTTCTAAAACCGGCTTAATATAAGGTATATTATTCAATAAATCAGTTATTCTGTATAGAGAATTACGCAGATAGTCAATATAATATTTTCTATGTTCCTCTTTAGCGGTACGTATGATATCAACAATTTCATCTATAGACCACAGGGCGTAACACTTATTCATTTCATTTCTCCTTTTGCTTCTATTATCATTTCAAGAATATTGAGATTAACAAGACCTTTCCATATTTTTGCCAGGCCTTTTTCCGCATCTGCAGGTTTTTTATTTTGAAAAGCTCTTTCAATCATTTCCAGTGCTTCTTCCATATAAAGCAACCCTGTTTCGAACAAATCGGTGAATTCATCCATTTCCAGATCTTTTTTCTCCATCTCCTCTATTAATTGTACAAGTTCCCCTTCCTGTATATCGTAAATTGTATCCCGCAAATCATCCAGTTTTTCCCATAACTCTTCTTCCGGAACAGTTCCCTGTCTTATGGCATTTATAAGATGTTTCAATCCGATGAAAAGAGAAGAATTCTCCACTCTCTTAGCAGCTTCTTTTTCCAGAAACAGTTCTTCCGAAAGAGGGGTAAAATAATTTAAAAATTCAAGTTCCTTATAGATATCATTCAAAAGAGGGGCTGTCTGACCGTTAGTTTTTTCAATCATCTGAAGATAGACATCATCTCCGCTCACAGCATAATCTTCAAGATTTAAAGTCATGGTATTAAAAAGATGCTTCACTTCTCCCAGTAAGTCATAGACTCTGTCAATATCGGGAATATGTTTATTAAAATCTTCAGTCACGGCAGACACGGAATTAATTATTGTATTATTGTCTCCATAGTTCATATTATATTTCAGCCACCAGAAAAAATGTGGAATATTCAATATCATCACCTCATATTTTTCTCAAGTTATAATTGGGTTCCGGGTTATAATTTACCCTGCACCTGACACCTATATAAATCCAGATTTCACACCATAAAAAATAAAATTTTCTACAGGTTCAAGTTAAACTCCATAGGTTCTTTTCAGCTCTCTTATATAGTTCTCCAGTTTAACGTTCGCCTGCTGCAAAGTTAAAAAAAAGAAGCTCCTGAAAAATATAAAAAATATAAAGAAGCTCAGGAAAATTCGGATAAGAAGATAAATCAATCTATGAGTCAGGCAGAAGAGTCTATAAAAGAAGGGGTTAAAAACCTGAAATAAATAAAGCCATATCAATTGATTCAGGTGTCAATAATCTTTCAACCATAGTAAATAACATGGGTTTAAAACCGATTGTGAAAATGTAATCAATGAAGATGAGTCAAGATCTCCAGGTCGTCTTGTAGGAAAAATTCGTTGCAAAGGTGATGGAACTCCGGGAGAATTTATATATTTTGATAGTTGTAATGAGTTACGAACAGTTAAAAATATTACAGGTCTTTATACAGAATCTTCTTTATTGAATTTATGCAGTTCAAGTCCCTGGATAGGTTTGAAATGTTTCTGATTTCTGGTTACAAGAGTCATATTCTTTACTAATGCAGTAGAAGCTATAAGGGCATCATTAACCTGTGTCTTATGATGTTGTATTATTTCTGAAGCTTTTTCAGCAATCTGATTATCAACGTCTATCATTGTAATAAAACCGAGCAGTTTATTAATCTCTTTCTTCTCTTTACCAGATATACCCGTTATAGATAGCAGTTCTTTCCTTGTTACTTTTGAATAATAGAGTCTGCCCGGTGGATCTGTAAAGAATGCTTTTGCCCGGTTCTTACCGTTAAAATAGTCGATAAATACGTCAGTATCTACAAGATAGTTCTTTATTCCTCCCATTTATTTAATTCCTGAAGGGTTTCTTTCAGGCTGCTGTCCTTCTGCCTGATTTGTGTCACATATTCTGCTCCATCACCCGGTACATCTTTATCTTTCCACATGGCAAATCCTGGAGCAGGAACAGATTTCTGTAAAGGTTCATAAAAGGCATTTATGACAGACTCAGGAATTCTATATTGTTTACCTATCTTTATAGCAGCAATTTTGCCACTCTTAATTAAATTCCTGATAGAACCTCTTGAAAGTTTAAATATACCTGACACTTCTTCGACTGTAAATAATTCTTCATAGTTTCTATCTTTTATTTTCATAATAAATCACCATGTATATTTTAAAGTATTTAGAGCAATAATGTCAATTACAATATTTAGAATAATATAGATTGCACCTGCCACATACACTATCCCACCAATCAATTCGCGGGATTTCCCGGGGAGCATGAATTATGGGATGGGATTGATAGTGGATAAATTCAGCTTTTAGAATATAATTTTATATTCAGATTAAAATCCAGGGCATCTGCTATTTTAATTAAAGTCTTTATTGTATAACCTGTGTAATTACCTCTGTAACATTCAACTATCCTTCGTTGACATCTTTTGTATTTCACTTTATAATAATAGTAAATGATTATAGAAAATTTACAGTGGGATGAATTTAATATAAATCACATAGCAAGACACAATATTACTCCTGGAGAAGTAGAAGAAGTTTGCTTTAATGATGATATAATCCCGAGAATAGAAAGAGGGAGAAATAATCGTTATTATATATTGGGTCAGACTTTTTCCGGACAATATATTTTGTCGTAAGTGAATATCTGGGGAAAGGAAAAATAAGACCAATTACTGCCAGAGATATGAATGGTTCTGAAAGAAAAAGATTTGAAAGCCGGTGTAATAAATGAAAATACCAAAATTTAATACTGAAGAAGAAGAAGTTAAGTTCTGGGACACCCATTCCCTTGATGAATTTAATGAAGATTTAACATTAGCCGAAGACGTAACATTTAAAAAATCCAGGAAAAAGCTTGTATCATTGAGATTGGACTCCCAGCAGATAGAAATTTTAAAAAAAATAGCAACAGGGAAAGGTATTGGTTACCTTACTTTAGTAAGAATGTGGATAACGGAGAAACTCAAGGAAGAAATTAGAAGTCAATGACCTCGCCCACAAGGGGACGAGGGTTTCTGGCACGATTCTATAAAATAAAAGAGGGATAAAAATGAAAAAATTTACTGCTATTTTTGAAAAGATAGATAACTGGTGGACAGGTTATGCAGAAGAATTACCCGGTGCAAATACACAGGGGAAAACCCTGCAAGAAGCCAGAGAAAATCTGAAAGAAGCGATACAACTCATTATAGCAGCCAACAGAGAGTTATCCAGAAGGGAAATGACCATATATGGATCTCAAAGAAAGGCCAAATCATAAAAAATATATTCAGATACTGAGACAGATGACACCTGAACAAAGATTACTGAAATCATTCGAATTATCTGAGTTCACAGTACAACTTTTTATTCATGGATTGCACAAAAGGTTCCCGGATTTATCGCACGATGAATTTAGAAAAATACTGATGGAGCGTCTTTAAAAATGTCACAACAGGAATTATTAAACAATGCAGAAGAAAGCTTTCGCCGGGGATGGAAAGAAGCATTAGAAGAAGAAACGTATCCTATATCTGAGTTGTGGGATGGAATCGATGCCGAATAAATCTGAAAGGTGGAAAAATAATTAAAATATGGAAAATATATATTTTTTCTGGTGGCTTAAATATACAATAGATTCTCCGGAAGGAGACCACATATCAGATGTAATCGAAGATATAAAAAAAGATATACCTGATTTCGAAGAGCTAAAAATCACTGTAAAAGAAACTGAAAAACTTTACAGATTAATGGAAGAATATCTTGACTGCTATAAAAAGACCGGTAATAATCTGTATCTTCAAAAGATAGAAAAAGCCAATCAATCAGCAAACAGGTATTTAACAGAAGCCTATAAAAAACTTGATTTCTTCAATAGATTTACTCCTGTTACAGAAGAAGCCTTTCTGGAAAAAGAAGCTACAAAAATAGTAGATTCATCCGGTATTTTTACCGGTCTGAAACATGTATTGAACAGTTATTTCAAGGGAACCATAGAAGAAGATAAAGTTCT
>DAIOEN010000182.1:0-14402 GCA_036746235.1 Vulcanimicrobiota bacterium
CCGGCAGTGCCTCCTGATGGCATAAAGAAACCATGTTTACGCCAGGCAAGAAGATCTCCACCTCCGCCTGATGCTGTTCTTATTTCTATAGTTGCCTCATTTAAACCGGGAGGAACATTATTTATTACAAGGGTTGTAGTCGGTGGAGATATGGCAGTCTCATCGATAATTGAACCGGTTATGGCTTCACCTGTAATGGAAACTCTCATATAAGACGATCTATAAGGCAATACACTTCCTGACATATCTTTAGACGTTATATAATCAGGGACAGACAGGGTTATGGTAAAAGTACCCGGTTCGGCAGAACCTGACGGAGTTGGAGAAAGAGCTGTCGGCTCAGATACAGGCGCAGAAGTTAAAGAACCTCCTCCTCCGCCGCATCCGTAAAGGATAAAACCTGTTATTATAACAGATAATATGAGCAATAAATATTTACCTGAAGATTTCATACTATCTCCTTTCTTTATTACTAATTGGCTATTACAGTATAAGTTCCGGTTCCTTTGTAATAATAAACATTTTCTGTTGTATCTGTTCCTCTTACTGAAACCACTACACGCCATTTACCCCTGGGAAGTGATACGGAACCGGTAATTGCACCGTCATTCCAACCGGCAATCGTAGCTGTTCTTACCGTAGCAACGGCAGGAGAACCCGCTTCGAGTATTTCAGTAAAAGTTACCGACCCGTTTACCATGGTCTGAGATGTGCCGAAACCTCTCGCAGATACTGCATTCACAGTAAAGTTTACTGTTGTATCGCCGGAATTGGGATTTCTGTCATCATTTGTTGAATCTTCTGCTCCGTCATCTACTATAGAAAGAAGGTGAGGACCATCATAAACAAGAACCCTTCCTGACGCAGAAGGACTGGTGTAACTATAAGTACCTGCAGTACCAAAGGTATAAGATTCCGCATGATAGGTGGCAGGCGTATTTGGCTGACCTGACGGAGTTACTCCGTATATATCCTCATTGATAGAAGCAGGGTTTGTTGCAACTGTTCTCTGGACACTGTCCTGATTCTCAAAAAATAATAATGTCCCTGTCGGCACATCAATATTTGCAGGCACACAGGCACCTCCCTGTATGGCTACACCCATAGAAAAAGATTCTCCTGCTGTTCCCACACCGGCAGTGCCTCCTGACGGCATAAAGAAACCATGTTTACGCTGTGCAAGAAGATCTCCCCCTCCGCCTGATGCTGTCCTTACCTCTATGGTGGCAACATTTAAACCTACAGGAACGCCGCTTATGGTAAGTTCCGTATAAGAGCCTCCCGATATGGCTGTTCCCTGTGTTATGGCTGTTCCTATGGCTTCACCTGTTATGGATACCCATAAATGGGTGGAACGATAAGGTATAACGCTTCCTGTCATATCTTTAAGTGATTGAGAGGCAGGTACATATACAACTATTTTAAAAACTCCCGGTTTACCTGCAGGATTCACAGAAGGAGTCGGAGTGGTAACAGATATACTTTCAGGATTATTTAAAACCGGGACTGTTGAAGTCCCTCCACCTCCGCATCCGGTAAATAAAAAAGTCATCAGAATAACTATTATTATATTATTTAGATATTTTTTCATAGTAAAATTTCCTTTCAAATAATGGGTGATGGGTGATGAGTTTTCTTAACCCAATACCGGCACCATGTCCTCCCGTCACGCGTCACGCGTTACGCGTCACGATTACATATTCCTTAATTCACTGTTACATTATAATTTCCGGTACCTTTAAGATAATAAACCATACTGGAATCCGTATTACTGTTCCTCACTGTTACACGTATAAGATATTTACCTCTTCCGCCGGGGGCAGGAGATACTCCTGAAGCAGGTATGGTAACAGTTCCTTTTATCTCTGTATCGGTCCAGTCTGAACTATTTACAGAGGCAGTTAATATATTACTCGTATCTACATTCACAAACTCAACCTTACCTGACACACTGCTCATATTATCACCAAAATTTGTTCCTGAAAGGGTGAACTGAAGAATCACTTCACTGTCACTGTTATCATAATTGTCTCCTCCTGTGGTATTCCATGTATCCCTTATAGAAGTCAATGAAGGGGAACCATAAACAAGAACCCTTCCTCCGTCTCCTCCTGTATAGGTAAAAATGCCGGAAGTGTTAAATGTATAAGATGCTGAATGATATATGGCAGCAGTATTTGGCTGAGCGGCAGGAGTTACTCCTCCTATGGGACTCATGAGAGGACTTAACGGAGGACTGGTCTCTACTGTCCTTTCCGCACTGTCCCAGTTCTCGAAATAAAGCTCTGTCCCCGGTTCTACATCTATATTTTGAGGTCTGTAATTTCCGCCTGTTATTACAACACCAAGATATATAACGCAGGGAGGACCTGCTGTTCCTCCTGCTGTCATGTAAAAACCATGTTTATAATGAGCTATCACATTCTCATCTTCATCTAAAACCTCTATGAGAGCTTCATTTAAACCTACGGGAACATTGGCTACTGTCACTGTGACAGAAGGAGGGGCAGGTGACGGTATGGGAGTTTCCTCTACCATCGAAGGGTCTATGGCCTCACCTGTTATGGTAACACGAAGGGTTTTAGAACCGTAGGGCAGAACATTTGCAGTAAGGGAATCTTTTTTACTTACTTCATAGCCGGGGATATTTACTGTTATTTTAAACACACCTCCCGCTGAAGGTGCAGCAGGAGTTACTGCGGGGATTACGGTTGGAATTACAGTGGGTTCTACAGATGATACACCTCCTGTATAACCGGTACTTCCGCCACCGCCGCATCCTGCTATAATTACCACTGTTATCAGTAATACAAGAAGGGCATTCAGTATTTTCATCAATTATCTCCTTTCTTCTAACGCATCACGCATTACGCATCACGACTCACGACTCACGTCTCACAACTTCCCATACGTGCCTGTACCTTTATAAAAATAAAGCACATCACTAGAACTCTTTCCTCCCACTGTTACTTCTATCACATATTTGCCGCCGGGAATAGTAATCGTTCCTTTAAGTTCTCCGTCGGTAAAAGAGTTCACTGTGCCGGTAAATATTGTCCCGGAATCCACATCTCTAAAAGTTACATTTACATCTGTTCCGCTTAAATGGGAACCGAAAACTGAAAAAGACACATCTGAACTGCCATTTACTGAATCTTTGTTGTCTCCTGTGCCGTTATTGTCTCTTATAGAATTTATTACAGGAGTCGGAACAGGAGTAGCAGTCGATGTGGCTATCGGTATGGCTGTAAAAATACCGGTTGGAGTTTGTGTCGGAGTCACAGGGACAGGAGTCGCAGTAAAGGTCATTATCGGTGTTATTACGCCAGGAATACCGGTTGGAGTCTGAGTGGCGCCGGAAGTCGGAGTGGCAGACATAAAAATCTGACTGTTACTTCCGCAGGAAATCATCAGGGATAAAAGCAGAATTAAAGACATTGCATATAATATTGAAGTGTATCTAATTTATCTCACCTCCCTTTTTTGTTATCTACTATATTATTTTTTAAAAAATTATAGATTATACAGTGAATAGAATAATAGATCAATTGTTTTTCATTGTTCACTATAATTAAACCCTCATAAATTACGAAATACATTATAAAATGTTAAGACAATATATTATATGGGAAAAAAAAAAATATACAATAGAAAATAACATAAAAACTATAAGAATTTAAATAATTAGTATACATAAATATCTCTGTAATACAGCAGGTAAATTCGTAACCATTTATATGAGAATCGTGATGGGTAAATACATGGTCATGCTTCGCTGTGCTCAGACAGTAATGGCTGTTACCGGTGCTAAATAAGACAACGGACAATCCGTGATTTTGTATTCTTCCGTCACGCATTACGAAACCTTTTTATTACCTGGCTGAAAGGGGCAGCAATTCAGTATCTTTAAACCTTACATAATAATGATATACAAAATCCTATAACTCCTTAAATCCTGAAAACTGCCATGACCGTGTGTTCACAACGAAGGATGAGAATCTGTCCTCGCATCACGCATTACGCATTACGCATTACGATTCTCATATAAATCCCGGTTCAGACATTGGACAGATGGGATATTAATATACAAATTTTTACAGAGTAAAATATGGCACCTTGCTATATATTTAATAATTACTCTAACATACTGCAAAAATTTTCAATTTTTTCTATAAATTTTTTTTGCAGATTTAACCCCTGTAGAAAAATCAGGCGGTGGATTTTGATTACTACCATATATACATAAAAATCTCTTTTTGATATAATATTATTGTTACAATAATATAGTCACCCACCCACCGCTAACCGCTCCTGCGGTATAGCGGGGGCTTGCAGGCTTTCGCTGTAAGCTCAGATTGACTAGACCAGAAGTCGCGTGACTAAGTTATACCGGATGGAGACACCATAGAGGTGATGCTCTAGCTCTATGCAACTGTCGTGGCTCTGTAAACAGTCCTGTTTGGGAAGGGACAGTCAACCACAATTATCCGTAAGGAGTAGCCGGTATAACATTGGCGAAGGGCACATAACAGGACTATCCTGATTTATCTCTCTAAAGGAGATTTATTATGATCTATGTAATATCTAAAGATGGTAAACCCTTAATGCCTACAAAAAGAAGAGGCAAAGTAAGACATCTTCTGAAAGATGGGAAAGCAATTATTGTAAAATACGAACCTTTTACAATACAATTACTCTATGAAACAACTGACTATACACAGAAGATAATACTCGGTGTTGACCCTGGAAGTAAAAATCTTGCTCTCACTGCAATTACAGAAAAGGGGAATATTTTGTATCAGGCAGAAGTAACACTCAGAACTGATATAAAAGAGAATATAAGAAAAAAAAGAACCTTAAGGAGAGCAAGAAGGCAGAGAAAAACTCCATACAGAAAAAGGAGGTTTCTCAATCGCAAAAAGCCTCAGGGGTGGCTTCCTCCATCTATAAGAGCAAGACTTCATACTCATTATCAGATGGTAAAGTCTGTAGCTTCTATTTTACCTGTTACTATGATAATAATCGAAGTGGGACAGTTTGATACTCAGGCAATTATAAATCCTGACATAGAAGCAACAGACTATCAGAATGGACAGATGAAAGGTTTCAATAGTGTAAAAGAATTTGTGAAAATCAGAGACAATTTTACCTGTCATTATAAAGAACTCAGACCTGATATTATCTGTAATGATACTCTGGTTGTAGATCACATAATTCCTGAAAGCAAAGGTGGTACTTCCAGACCTGATAATCTTATTACAGCCTGCGAGAAACATAATATAAAAAAAAGTAACCTCTCTTATAAAGAATTTACAAGTAAGGAAAGACCTGCTGCTGTATCTCTTAAAGAGACGCCTTTTATGAATATACTTAAAGATTATCTTCTTCCACAGGTACAGCATAGTGCACCTGTCAGATACACCTTCGGATTATACACAAGACGAAAGAGAAAAGAATGGTCTTTAGAAAAATCTCACTTGAATGATTCTATTGCTATTACAGGAATAAAACCTGTAATATACAGTGATACTTTTTATTCTATAAGACAGGTGCGAAAGAAGAAGAGGAGTCTTCACGAAGAAATACCGAGAAAGGGAAGAAGTAAACCTAATAGAAGCTCTAAGAGAAATAGAAAAAACATCAAATCAATAGAACACAAAGGCTTTAAGTGGTCTTTATGGGATAAGGTATATATACCTGAACTTGACAGAACAGGCTTTATATCAGGCTTTACTAATAAATGGGTATATATTCAGGAGATAGATGGTTCTTATTTACAGCTCAACGGAAAATACAAACAGATCAATCCTGGAAAAATAAAGTTTATCTGCAGAAATAATAATTATATTTATATGGAGAATGAATCCAATCATAGAAAGAACTCCCCATTCATCTCCACCTGAGCTCTGGACGCTACAGGTGGAGAATTCTGGGGTCGTTAAGTTAAACAATCAGTTATATAGACCGGTTAAGGAGGTATAAATATGAGCTTTGTAGGAAAAAGTGTTGAGAGAAAAGATGCTCTTGACAAGGTTCTCGGTACAGCACAGTATATTGATGACATGCATTTTGACAATATGTTAATTGCAAAAGGGGTATACAGTAAGGAAACCTGTGGCAGAATAATATCAATTGATATTTCCGAAGCCAAAAAGGTTAAAGGCGTAGTAAAAATCATTACAGCAAAAGATATACCCGGAGAAAATCTCGTTCCTATAGTGAGAAAAGATATGCCTTATATGGCAGAAGATGTGGTAAGATATTACGGTGAACCTGTTGCATATGTTGCGGCAGAAACGCAGGAAGCTGCAGAAGAAGGGGCAAGACTTGTAAAAGTACAATATGAACCATTAACTCCTGTTTTATCAATAGAAGAAAGTATAAGAGAAGATGCACCGAAAATTCATCCTCACGGAAATATCCATAAATACTACAAAATAAGAAAAGGCGATACAGAAAAAGGGTTTAAAGAAGCAGATATTATTATAGAAAATGAGTATCGTACCCCCCATCAGGAACATTCCTATCTGGAAACAAACGGTATGATCGGAGTACCTTCTCATGACGGAGCAATAACTGTATATGGTTCCCTGCAATGTCCCTTTTATGTTCAGGAAGGAGTGGCAAATATTCTCCGTCTTCCGTTGAACAAAGTCAGAATAATTCAGACTGTTACAGGAGGCGGCTTTGGAGGTAAAGAAGATATACCTTCACTCTATGCAGGGAATGTGGCACTTATGGCTTTTCTTACAGGGAGACCTGTAAAACTCGTTCTTACGAGAGAAGAAGATTTTCTTACTTCCACAAAAAGGCATCCCAGCCTTATAAAATATAAAACAGGAGCAAAAAAAGACGGCACTATTACAGGGATAGAAGTAACATTTTACATGGACGGAGGAGCATATTCTACATTGAGTCCCATTGTTCTGTGGAGAGGTCTTATCCATAGCAGCGGCCCTTACAGATGTGAACATGTGAAAATAGACGGCTATGCAGTAGCAACAAACAGAGTTCACTGCGGAGCTTTCAGAGGTTTCGGGCAGCCTCAGTTAATTTTAGCCCATGAAGCACAAATGGATATTCTGGCCGAAAAGCTGAATATTGATCCTGTAGAAATAAGAAGGAAAAATGCTTTTCAGGTTGGAGATGAAACAGCTACAGGGCAGAAACTGGAAACAAGTGTAGGACTTTTAGATACAATAAATGAGACATGGAAAAAATCTGAATGGCAGCAGAAGAAAATCCTCTATGAAAAGGATAAAGGAAATAAAAGGAGAGGAATAGGGATATCCTCATCATTTTACGGTGTTTCCCTGGGGGCGGGAGGAAGAAAATATGAGAAATCAGGAGCCTATGTAGAAATAAATAAAGATTGCTCCATAAATGTTGCAGTAGGAACTACGGAAATGGGACAGGGAATGAAAACAGTATTGTCTCAAATTGCTGCAGATGCCCTTGGAGTAACCTATGAAGATATATATATACTTGAAACAGACAGCACCAGAGTTCCCGATAGCGGCCCTACAGTAGCTTCCCGGTCTACAGTTATGTCGGGAAATGCCATAAAGGATGCATGCAGACAGTTACGGGAAAGACTGGAAAAAGTGGCAGAAGATATGCTTAAAATACCTGCTAAAGTTCTGATATGGGATAACGGTCACATATATTTTAAACAGAATCCTTCTGTAAAAATAACCTTTAAAGAACTCATAGAAGAAGCTCTACATCAGGATGTTCATCTTTCAGCACAGGGATGGTTCGTGGCACCATATACAACCTTTGATGAAGAAACGGGCCAGGGGTGGTGTTATTTTACCTATGTTTATTCTACAAATATTGCAGAAGTAGAAGTAGATATGACAACAGGAGCAGTAAAAGTGCTGAAGGTAACTGCTGCTCATGACGTAGGTAAAGCAATAAATCCAACCCTGGTAGAAGGACAGATTCAGGGAGGAATCTTACAGGGTCTGGGATACGCTTTAACAGAAGGTCTTATATATGATAAATCAGGAAAAATGATAAACCCTAATTTCTCCACTTATATTATTCCTACAGCTGTTGACAGTACCGTAATAGAACCGATTATAGTAGAACATACCTATCCCGATGGCCCTTACGGAGCAAAAGGATTCGGAGAACTTCCCATACTGGGTGTTGCTCCTGCCATAGCAAATGCAGTAAGCCATGCAACAGGAGTAAGGATAAAAGAGTTACCAATAACACCGGAGAAATTATATAAAACTATTAAACAGTGAACTGTGAACTGTGAATCAATTTAGTACATAACAAAATACTGATAATTGCTCACTGGTCACTGGTCACTGGTCACTGGTCACTGGTCACTGGTCACCGGTCACTGAAAATGAAAGGAGATATATATGTCAGAACTGATAGATCTTAATTTTATAGTCAACGGAGAAAAAAAGCATATTTCTATAGATCCTTCAATGACTCTGCTGGAAATATTGAGACATACATTGAAGCTTACAGGAACAAAAGAAGGCTGCGGTAAAGGCGAATGCGGGACATGCACCGTGTTAATGAACGGGAAGGCTGTAAATGCCTGTCTTGTTCTCGGCTCACAGCTTGAAGGTACAGAGATTTTGACTGTAGAAGGAGTAAGTAATGGCAGAGAATTACATTCATTGCAAAAATCTTTTATAGAAGAAGGGGCAGTACAGTGCGGGTTCTGTATACCGGGAATGATTATTTCCGCCAAAGCTCTTCTGGATGAAAATCCATCTCCTACGGAAGAAGAGATAAGACGGGGAATTTCCGGCAATCTCTGCCGCTGTACAGGATACACTAAAATAGTGTCTGCCATTCAAAAAGCTTCAGAAGGAGGTGTGGCAGAATGAGAAGATTTTCTGTTATAAAACTGAAGAGCTTGAATGATTTATCCGGCCTTCCTCCTGTAGAAAATCCTTATTTTATTGCAGGAGGAACGGATCTGCTTATAAGAATAAAAGATGATTTCCTGTCATGGCCGTTTACTGTGATTGATATAAGCGGATTATCTGAATTAAAAGGCATACATATAGATACAGATTATATTACCATAGGCGCTCTCACAACCCATGGTGAGATAGAAAAACATAAAGATCTTAAACTATATACACCGGCACTTGCACAGGCCTGTTCCCATGTGGGTTCTCCTCAGATAAGGAACCGGGCCACCATAGGAGGAAACATAGGGAATGCATCACCTGCAGGAGACTCTATACCGCCTCTTTATGTTCATGGTGCGGAAATACATCTTGTGGAAGCTTCCGGCGAAAGATGGGTTAAAATAGAAGATTTCTTTAAAGGTCCCGGGAAAACTGTGAGAAAACCTCTGGAAATTATTAAAGAAATAAGAATAGCCAGAGAAAAAGTAGATTTCGGATCCTATGTAAGACTCGGCCAGAGAAATGCCCTGGCCATATCAAAGGTATCACTGGCTTTATGGTACAGAAAAAATAATGGTTCTATAGAAGATATCAAAATAGCCATGGGAGCAGTGGGGCCTACTGTAATTATGGCAAAAGAAACAGCAGATTTCCTTAAAGGTAAACATATATCCGGAGAGATAATAAAAGAAGCAGGACAGATAATAGAAAAAGAAGCAAAACCCATATCTGATCTGAGATCTACTCAGGAATACAGGGGAAAAATGACTTCTGTTCTGCTCGAAAAAGCTCTGGAACAATTCAGTGAGTAGTGAGTGGTGAGTAGTGAGTAAAAACCTGTCCACTCATTACTCACTATTCGGTACACGCTATTCAGGAGTTATAAAAAATGATAAAATTCTGCCCTTACTGTGGCAATGAGCTTAAATGTGTAATAAAATTCTGTACAGGCTGTGGCGCTCCTCTGCCTGAAGAATTTTCGCAATCACCTGACCCTGCACAGACTCATACAGCGACACCGCCTCCATACAGACATGAGGAAAAACCCTACCAGAAACCTGTCATATTTAAACCATATATGGAACAGAATGAACAGGCATTTACCATGTTAATCCCTTATGACTGGCATGCAGAAGGAGGCATATACAGGCCAAATCCTATTGCTCCAGGCGCAGGTATTGCCCAGTCCATACAGGAACCTTTTTTAAACTTTGCAATAATGAAAGACAGAACCAGAAAAATATTACTTCATTATCTGCCATGTAACCGTTTTTATGATCTGAGAGATCCCTGTTTCCCTCCCGGCAGTACCTGTAATGGTATGACAGTTTTACCTGCCATGAGAGCAATGGATTTCCTTACTGCAGTTATTATACCTCAGATACATCCGTATGCTGTAAATATTCAGGTTCTGGATTGTAAGAATTCTCCGTCTTTAATAAGGAAATGGCAGGAACATACGGCACAGAATGCCCGGTATATGCAGTATAATTACGACAGTATAATAATGACTATTACCTATGAAGAAGAAGGGATAAGATATAAAGAAAAACTTATAACAGCCAATATTTATTACAGTATGTACACGTCTTCCATGTGGGAAAATCAGGATACAAAATATATAAGAACACCGGCAGAAGAATTCGACAAATGGGAACCTGTTTTCAATATGATTGAAAGTTCTGTAAGAGTAAACATGGACTGGCTTATAGCATCAAACAGAGGCATAAGGGAAAGGTCCGCAAGAGCTCTTGACCATCAGCAATATATTCAAAATACATACAGGGAAATAATAGAACATAAACATAAGATACAGTCAGAAATCAATAAAGAATACTATCTGGTCTTTACAAATCAGGATGAATATGTTAACCCCTATACAGGGGCTGTAGAAACGGATACAAACCAGTGGAAACACCGGTGGGTAGGTGAAAGCGGATATATACTCTATACAGATGATCCCTTTTATGACCCGAATACAGATAGAGATTTAAACTTTGGTTATTTTAAACCAAGCAGTATCAGAGCAAGGTAACAGGTCGTAACGCGTGACGCGTGACGCGTGACGCGATTAAGAACCTATCCGAAAAGTAATATTTATTGTACATCACTTCCGGTGGGTGAGGCTCTGGAGAAAAATATATACCGTATTAACAGTAATTTGTAAATTAAATAAATGTAATATCGTAGCAGTCTTTAAAGACATGTTGTTTTGCACGAGGATTATAGATTTTTCGGAAGAGCCTCACCCACCGGAAGGTATTTGATGACTTTTCGGATAGGCTCTAAATACAATATGCAGGATAATGTATTTAACTGCGTCACGCGTCACGATTATATAATGGAAGAAACTATTTTTATATCACCAGTATTCATTTCAATAGGAATTTTGCTTATAATAGCAACAAACAGAAATTATCCTGTTTTGTTTGATTTATGGTATATTAAGCTTTTAAAAAGGATTGCAGGCAATAACGGAGTAATAGTATTTTATTATATTATAGCCATAATATTTATTATGGCCGGCACAGGGAGGATTATATATTTTTATTTAAAATAAATTATTTAGATAAACTACCTCTATAAAGTAATTCTATTTATCATCCCGGTAATCCCATAAATCCTATAAATCCCGGTCAAAAATGAAATTTCCTATACTTTTAAATTATGAAAACAAATTTTTTTGAAAGACTTGAAAAAATTTATTCAAAGGCAGCCGAACTGCTTGACAGAGGAAAGAAAAATTTCTGTTCTCCATGCCGTTTTTGCTGTACCCGTTTTCTCTTACATGGTGTAAGCCAGATAGAGTATGATCTTATAAAGATAAGGCTGAAAGAAGAAGGAAGAGAAGAGAAGGCAAAAGATTTCAAAGATTATATTCAAAAGAAAAGAGACCTTCACGGTGAACTTATCCATGAAGGGTGCCCCCTGTATAATACAGAAAGAATGGGCTGTTCCATTTACAGGTTCAGGCCCTATTCCTGTCGCTATTACGGAATTTATTCACCAGTGCCGGAACTTTTATTCTGTGCTTTTCACGGATATTCAATCATATATTCAGTAAAAAGTTTTTATGATATAGTTCCTCTGGCGAAAGAATTTTTAGAATTAAGGAATGACTATAATATATTTACAGCAAAAACCGATGAAGAAAAAATCGAAGCACTGTATCAGGCAGGATATGATCTTTATTTTCAGGGTAAGAGGGATAAATCTTTAATATATCTGCTAAAAGCAATCTCCATAGATAGTGGACACTGGAAATCCCTTTTTCAGCTCAGTCAGTTATTCTACAGTAAAGGGAATGTTGAAGAATCAATAAAATTCGCTGAGAGGGCGTTAAACAAAAGTCCTCATAATATAGATATAAAAATTCATCTGTCATTACTTTATATACTTCAAAATAGAATAATAGACTCGGGTAATCTTATGCTGGATATACTGTCTGAAGACAGAGAACATAAAATAGCCCTGTCAATTATGGGCTATTTATTTTATCTTTCAGGTAAGACAGAGGAAGCTTATATGTACAGTCAGAAGGCTCTTTCACTGGATCCTGGCCTGCATATGGCAAAAAGAGTAATGGAGTTTCTGAGAAATGATTTAAATAACGATGTGTGATACTCAGGAACTGCCAGGAAATAACTATATCATATTTACAGTTTATATCTTTACGCGTTACCCGTAACGCGAGGATACTAATTATTCTAAATTTGCCGGAGTTGCTTTTAGTTCAGGGCGTTTAATTAAACGCCCCTATTCACGACTCACGACTCACCTGTTTATTGCTTCATAAAGACTTTGAAACACAGTCTGATCTTTTTCCTCTGATATAAGGTCTTCCAGCAAATTCCTGTTCACACCGAGATTGGTCAGAACACTGATAGCTTTAAGCCTTACATTGAGATCTTTATCATTACGAACTACGTTTTTAAGTATATTTGTAACAGTAAGGATGTCATGATTCTTATCGATTCTTATTTTTTCAATAATATTATCCATAACATAAAATCTCTCTTTTGATTTTAGAGGAGACGTACCGTTTATCATTTTTTTAGTCACTGAAAGCCTGTCGTCCATATTAATCATAACAGTCTTCTGTACGTTAAGCATTTCCTGTAATTTTTTTATAACTTCTATTCTATGTTCAGAGGACTGATCATAAAGGAGGATAGATTTATATATGGCTATTACTTTTTGAACAGGTAAATATGGATCAAAGAGATCTACATCAAGATAGACCAGAGGTCTTGCTACGACAGTTATATCCGATGGACTGGTATATTTTGATTCTATAAAAGCACCGGCTCTGTTTAAAAATACAATTCTATCTTTATAATCAGTTTCATACCATCTTTTTAAAAAATACTCTCTGTTATTTATGCTTTTGAAATCCTCCCAGCTGGCTTCACTTCTGTATCTATCCAGGGCCATAACCTGAATGGACAGAATAAGAGGAAATAATACAAGATAGATTAACACTTTAAATTTATCCAGTGCTTTTTCATCATAGACATGATCTTTTAAAAAGACCATCATAACAGAAAGTCCTGCCAGTAAAAAGATAAAAGCAAGAGGTATTATCTGCGAAGGAACGGATGGGCCATAGAATATAACTCCTATACCATCAAGACCTCCTTTATATAAAAGAAAGGTAAGTGTAAATATAACCTGTATAAAAAGTAACAGAGGAGCCCATTCAAGAGTTTTAACACTCAAAGCTTCTATAAATGATAATCTTCTTTCTCTTTCATCTTTTATAATATTTCTAAAGGCATCAATCTGTTTTCTGAGAGATGACTCTATAAATTCCTTCATTTCTTCAGTCAATTCCATACCTCCCATCATTACCGGAGCGGGAGAAGCTTCAGGAACAACCTGTTTTCTTTCGAAATATTTACCTACTGCCCGGGCAGCAGCATGTTTATTTTCGTGTAACTCCGGATTAAGACGTAATAGATTATCAAGAATTTGCTGTTCACTGTAACCGAGATTCTTTAAAGTGAGGACCTGTTTGTCATATTTATCAGGGTCAACTGGAATTGTAAATGGCTTTTCCTTTATCTCAGGTTTTATTTCCGGTTTTATTTCAGGTTTTACTTCCGGTTTTATCTCAGGTTTCACTTCCGGTTTTAAGGCTTCTGCTGAAGTCTTATCGGAAAGGGTCTCTTTACCTGCTGCATCAGGCGATGGTTGAGGTGTAATTTTATCTTCTCTATGAGAAACATTATTTTCTTCTTTTTTTTCCAAATCCCTCACCTCCATATAATAGTAATAACATTCTATTTAATAAAGGAAAAAACCTTCTTTGAAACAAATTTTTATAGACTTCACCGAAAATAGTGGAACATGAAGTGTGAAGGGTGAGGAGTGAAAAGTGAAGGGTGAAAAGTGGAGGGTGAAGAACAATATTATAGTAATTCTGTATTACAGTAATTCTGTCTATCCCTCAATAATCTCCATCCTGTAATCCATATAATCTCATTAATCCCCGTACAAATATAGAAGAGTTTC
>DAIOEN010000183.1:0-9556 GCA_036746235.1 Vulcanimicrobiota bacterium
GCCTGTCAGGCAGAAGCTGATAAAATGGTTACTAATTTACCTGGTGCGGTAATTAAGTGTCTCAGGTTTTGGATGTCAGATGCCGGATGTCGGGTTTTCTTACCTCATCACCCGGGGACTATCTACAATAATTATTTTGGATTTATTCACAGATATAGTGTTATAGTAACACGGAGAAGGATATTCATAACAGGAAGTAGAATTATTTCAGTCAACAACTGAATACAAGAGGGTTTACTATGGACAGACTTGATAAATGGTTTAACAAAACTGTTAATTTTTTAGCAAATAAAGTATCAAATATTCTGGATAAAACAGATATCATAAAAAATGCAGGCCCGGTAAAAAAAATCAAAAAAAGCAATGATACGTTCAAATGTCCTGCAAATTTTCAGGCAAAAAAAGAATTTCTCATCAATGCTTTAAGCCATAAAGATTATGACTTCAGAGCAAAAGGGGCAAAATATCTCTCACGAAAGAAATATTTTTTGCATGATATTCTGGATATACTGACTATTTCCACAAAAGACAGGGAACCTCTTGTACGCTATGCAGTTGCTTTTTCTCTCGGAATGCTCTGCAGTGAAGAACATATTACAGGAATTCTGGAAGGCTCATCGGAAGCACGAATGAAATTCCCCGGCATCACTGAAGAAAGAATAAATAAAGTTATAGAAGCCCTTAAGGATCTCAGGAAAGACGAAATCCCATGGGTAAAGACAATGGCAGAGGAAGCACTCAGGAAAGCAGGTCACAGTGAGACTGTACATGAGATAACCGAATATGCTCTGAACAAATTCCCGGCACGGTTTAAAGAACTGATAGAAGATGACCGTTTTATAGAAGAATCTATGGAATTGTGTGAAAAAGACCCTTATCTACTTGAAGCACTCTATGATATTGACAGTGTAATAACAAGAAAAGCCCTCCACAGACTCATAGCTGAAACAGATTTCTCTAAAAGCTGGAAATCCATTAAATCCATATATAAAAAGGCAGAATACAGAATGGACATGGAGATTTTCGGACTTCTGGCTTACAGGATAGAAATTACCGGAACTATCTGCCGTGGTTATAATCCTCGAACAGGTAAATATAAAACTATATCCATGTTCTCTAAAAAAACAAAATCTTATATGATGAGAAGATGCTGGAGATACCTGAGAAATATTGCAACATATTATCCTGAAGTCTATGCCAATTTTGCCTATTTCTTTCTGAAACATTTCAAAGACAGTGATGCCGGAAAAATACAGGAAATAGTTTCACACCGTTATAACTGGGCTGAAAGAAAACAATATACCATTACAAAAAACTGTGACCGTTTCAGTCACCTGTGGACTTTCAACCATATACTCCATAAAAAAAGCAAAAGATATACCTGTAATAATCTGCTCTGGAAATGTGCTGAAGGCTATAAACCGTCAGACACGGAACCACCGGAAAGAGAAGAAGCTTTCTCTGAACTGTGGGAAGAAGATAGTTTGCCAGCTTTTAACCTGTTTCTGGAATCGGAATGCAGAGAAGTAAGTTCTTTTGCCGTTAAAATTTTAAGAGACAGATTTCCTGACACATTTAAAAACCTGACAGAAAAAGAAATTTCAGAGCTCTTTAAAAAGCCCTATCCTTTTATCTGTACCACACTTCTGGACATATTCAAAACATATTTCAATCCTCTTAATCCCGATAAAAACCTGGTAAAATGTTTTTTAAACTGTGAATTTCAGCCTGCAAGAGCTATGGCCCATGAATGGGTGCGAAAGAGCCTCTCTTTCTGGAAAGGAGATAAAAAATTTATAATAGATCTCCTCTTTTCACAGTGGGAAGAAAATCACTGTTTTGCAATGGAACTGATAGCGCTATATAAGGATTCACCTGAACTTATATCAGAGTATATAAAAATCCTTATGTCTGTAATCACAAAAGAAGAATATATAAAAGGTCTTCACACAGTCATAGTGAAAGGTCTCATGTCTGATTTTTCGGAAGAATTGAAATGTTTAAGTAATGAACAGATATTTCTACTGTTAAAAGCTCCGTCTCCATGTGTACAGGAACTGGGAGGAAATCTGCTTAAAGAACGATCTATTGACCCTTTGAGTATTGACGGACAGATGCTCATAACCTTTGCCTGTCATGACATACTGTCCATAAGAGAAGTGGGAATGGATATGATAAAAAAATCCATATCCAGATGGTCTGCAGACATGACGGAACTTACGGAACTTGCAGAAAGCAAATGGGACATTACCAGAGAATTCGCTTTTAATATGCTGGAAGAGCATTTTTCAGTAAATCAATTTACATCTGACATACTGCTGAAACTCTATGACAGCAATTATAAAGATGTACAGGAATTCTCCATGAAAATACTGGGTAAATATATTTCAGAAGGATATCATGTAGAATTTATAAAATTTACCGAACATCCTGACATAAAGGAATTTGCCCTGGAGCTGATAATAAAAAATCTTTCTCCTGAGCCTGATAACATAAAAACTCTTATGCCGTTCTTCAGAAGTATATTATTTAATGTTAATAAATGCAGAAAAGCCAAAGATAAACTCTTTAAATATATGGGAAAAATTGCTATAGAAAATGCGTTTATTGCAACAGAAATAATGATTTTACTGGAAGAATTTGCGCAAACCATGACAGAGAGAGATTTTTCAGACTGCCTTACCATTATGACGGGGATAATAACAACATATCCCTATATAAAATCTTCTGCCCTTTCACCGTTAAATTCAGAAATCACTGTCCCTGCTTCTTCCAGTTAACAGGCACTTGTTCCAATTATTCCGGCTATTCCGGTTTATCTTCTATAAAAATTCAGTAGATATTCCTCTGCTGTGCATACTATAATAAGGGATTTTTTATAATCTTTCTTATTTCGCGTAATCAAACAATCTATCTTATTTTCCAGAGCAGTATAATACTGAATTGCATCTTCAAAATCATTAAAATCTGCTTCCAGAGAAAGTCAATTCACCATAAATATGAAAGCTATTTAATGGCTTTTTCTTTTTCATACCATTCCTTCCATTTCTTAACAGTCCCTTCCATATCGTTTTTGTCTTTCCCATGAAATTTCTTTCCCGTAATCTCTTCAAGTCCGTATACTGCCACATACCGTAACGTAGATCCTTTTGCAGCATAAATTGTAGCAGTCCCGTCATCATATTTTCCGGCAATAGTTGTTTTGTCTGTATTATCAAGCATAACTATCAGTTTCGGAATTAAATCTTTATCTTTTTTCCCGGAAAGAATAACTATGGCAGAAGATTTCACATAAGGGTCTCCTGTTTCTATGAAACCCATAAGTTTTTCTTTATTAACTGAACCGAGTTGACTGAGACATTCTATTAATCTTGCCTGAACCAGAGGATCTGTTTCACTGTTGACCATTTCATTAAATATCTCTACTGCTTTATCATCTTTTATCATGGTCAATCGTTGAATTGCATTTATTTTCACATG
Source organism: Vulcanimicrobiota bacterium (assembly GCA_036746235.1). GTDB lineage: Bacteria > Vulcanimicrobiota > SpSt-956 > SpSt-956 > JAKJGF01 > CALARM01. The sequence goes on from DAIOEN010000183.1 coordinate 3,481, forward strand.
AGGGCTTTTATCTTTCAGTCCTTCTTTTAAAAGCTCCTTTTGTTTTGCCATTCTCTCATCGGTATTTGAAACATAGGATATACATGTTATTGCTCTGGAACGAAAATAATCTACGGGATGTTTCATTACACAGGACAGTACATCAAACTCTTCTGCTTTTTTCTCTTCACTGAGACCTCCTGCGTAACAATTTTCAATAGCTTTAAGACCGACACGGGCAACTGTTACATCAGACTTTTCCATAAGATAGGAAAAGAGTGAAAAATCAGAGGGATTATCTTTACATAGTTTTTCAAGGTCTGTTAAAGCCTGTTTTTTCTGATTTTCATCAGTTGAAGAGACAATAATTTTAACCTGTTCATCAACCTTTGCTTTCAAAGAAGAATCTATTTTTTTAGCCGCCGGAATGGTAAAATTCCCGCTCTCTTCAGTCGAAGTTTTACATCCGTATAAACCTGTGAGACACATTATAATCAGACACATAATAAAATAATATTTCATAAAATAACCTCCTCGTAGTTTACTGTAGTGAGCATAAAAATATATAGTTGCTATCGTGACGGGAAGAAGACTTTTATTACATAATTATGCTCAGGTCATTACGTATATTTCATCAGAATAGTCACAAATTACACATCATATCTGTACATTTTAGCGTTACTGAAAATTTTTTCCAGTTCTTCTCTGGCAAGCCTGTTTTTCTCCAGAAGTTCTTCGGAAAGAATATCCAGATAAAGCTGATTATTTCTGAGTATTTTGATTGATTCTCCGAGCTGCTCCCTTATTATTTTCTCTGCAATCTCATAAATTTTCAGTGAGAGAGGACCGTCGCCTGTATGGTCACAATGAGGTGACAGAGGGCCGAATTCTTCACTCATACCATAGTCCTTTATCATCCTCGTTGCAATACCGGTTATAGTTCTGAGATCTCCTCCTGCTCCTGTGGAAAGACCGTCTTCTTCACCGTAATAGATTATCTCTGCTGCTCTTCCTCCGAGCCCCTCTCTCATCCTTTGAAGCAATTCAGACTTTGTATAAATAATCTTTTCTTCATTCACCTCTCTTTCCATATATCCCCCTTTATCACCGCGACCTACAATAGTAACCTGTAAAGGCATATTGCCTCCGAGCCATGCCATCAGAGCATGACCTGCTTCATGCCTTGCCACTCTTCTCAGAGTCTCTTTATCCCGTTTTTCATCTGCTTCTCCCACCCTTATTTTTTCAAAAGCCTCTTCTAAAATTTCATCGGTCACTTCCGATGATTTCCGAAGAGACATAACTGAAGCTTCCTGAAGAATTCTTTCCAGATCTGCCACAGTCATATCTACAGATTGACTGGCTATTCTTTCTATAACCTTCATTGAAATATGACATTTTTTTCTTTTCGAGAGCATTTTATTCAGATATTCCAGTCTTTCTCTCCTGTCAGGCTTATCTACCGGAATTTCTCTGTCAAAACGCCTTCTCAGGGCACTGTCAAGATTCTCTACCAGGTTTGTTGCTGAAAGAACAATAACAGGAGGAGAATAAGGTGATGAAAAACCATCCATTTCAGTAAGCAGAGTATTCAGTGTTGCTTCTTCGGCTCTTCCTGCTTCCGTAGCACCGGTTCTCTTTTTGCCTATGCTATCTATTTCATCGATAAATATGATGGAAGGCGCATAACGGCGGGCTCTTTGAAATAGATTTCTCACATTCTGAGGGCCGCTGCCCTGATACTGTGTGACAAAAGCTGTACCGGACATCTGGAGAAAGGCACAGTTAGATTCTCCGGCGACAGCCCTTGCAAGCATGGTTTTACCCGTGCCGGGAGGGCCTGACAGAAGCACTCCCTTCGGAGGGCGAATACCGAGCCCCCTGTAAGAAGCAGGTGATTTCAGCCAGTCTATAATAAACTGTAACGATTCTTTTGCAGTCCTTCCTCCTATAACATCGGAAAACCTTACAGACGGTCTTTCAACATCTTCAACCATTTCACCTGCATCTTCGGCATCAATGGCACGGGCAAAATGAAAATTCCTGAGTTTAATAATAACCTGTCTGTTCATCTTATCTACTGTTGTTCCTGTATCGAAATGTAGTATTTTCCTTTCTTTTGCCATATTCGTTACTTTCTTTTCTCTCCAGAGACGGCGATTTATTTCCAGGAGATTCTTTGTAAAATCAATGGAATTCAATTCAGGGGACTTTATAAAATCACTGCCGAAGTCTGTTGTTATCATACCGCGGGCACCGCCGGAACGGATACATGCAAGTAACAATTCCTCATCTACAGGTATTCTCTCATCTTCCCCTTTATATAAAGCCATGACTGTATCACTTATACGGGTTTTAATCTCTTTTTTCTTATCCAGCCCTGTACTGGAAAGCCCTGTAATAGAAAGGATGTAGACAGGAATAAGAGGAAAACGTTCATGGATTTTCCTGAGTATATTTCTTCCTTCATCAAAAGATCTTGCAGAAAAAGGCATATAATCCAGTCCCTGATAGATGGTTTTCGTCATATCGAAGGAGGAATGAATATTTTTGCTGTCTCCTCTCCTGAACCAGATATCCAGTAAAACCATATTTATATCTTCAGAAGAAAGGACTTCTAAAACTTCTTCCGGCGAAGAGGCGGAATACCAGGAAATTGTTCTTATACATTTTTCATAAAACCCGTACAGTTCAGGTTTTGCCACAATAAGAACTTTAAAGTTATCAGGGCTGTCATAAAAATCTTTAATGAGAGGTTCCATTTCTATTTCCACATTTATCCTGTCTATTTCCGTCAGAATATCTTCAAGATTATCTTTTTCATAGAGACCGGCAAAATTAAAGAGTTCTCTTTTAAAAAATTTCTCACCTTCCCCGTTGAGCTGTCTTGCATCTACCTTCGCTCCCTGGTTGAGTATAAGGGTTACAGGTAAAAGTCTGTCATGGTGAAAAGATTTGTAATATTCTTTTGAAAGAAGAAGTTCTGTACGTTTTAATGCTTCCTCACCTACCCTTTCAAGCTCATTTACACCGAGATGATTGAACATCAGAGGATAGCCCTGTGCCAGGCGGGAACATATGGCTGAAGGGAAGGCAGGTGTTCCGTCTGACGGATTTTTTTCATGTTCAAGAGCATTCAGAATAGTTCTCTTATGATATGCAGAGTTGGCTGTGCTTATACCGCTTTTATTGGGATTATCATAAAGACTTCTTCCTGCATTGGTGGTGAATATAATAATAGTATCGGTGAAAGATACATTTCTTCTGGTAAATTTATCTTCCAGACGGCCTTCGTCAAGAATTTGATAAAAAAGCTGTATAATAGTCAGGTGAGCCTTTTCTATCTCGTCAAAAAGAAGGATTGCTCTGGGATGTTCTTCTACAAAACCTGTAAGAACACCGCTGCAGGCCTCTTTATATGACGGGTCCCATCCTATCAGATAGCCCTGATAATTATGATTTGAAAAACCTGTCATATCAAAAATTTTAAAAGGACGTCCCAGAAGAGTTGCAGCAATCTGAGCCATATAGGTTTTCCCTACACCTGGAGGACCTGCAAAAATAAAAATGGCTTCCGGCTTTTTTCTATTTCTGTCATGTAAAATCTGTACATTATAAAGCCCTTCAATAAAGGCATAAATAGCATGATCCTGACCGTAAATCCTGCTCATAAGTTCATTTCTCAGTTCTTTAAGATTACTCATAAGACTTACTATGGAAGATGTTCTGTCTTCTGCATTGTACCAGGATTTCAACACAGTGACCATACCATCCCTGGATTGAGGTTTTATATTACGGAGAAATTTAGGAGTATATTCTGACATAGCTATGGCACATACAAGATGGCATATATCTATAAGACCGGGATGAACTGGATGAGGGGCAGAGGAAATGGCAAGTTCCAGAGCTGAAGATATAATATCTCTGCCAGAGCCTGCCAGATCCATTTTTCCCGGACAGACATTACGGGGGAATTCGTTGACAGGAAAAAGCAAAGAAAGATCTGCCGGTTCAAGCTTTAAACACTCAGAAAACCTTATAATTCCTTCGGAATCGCTCATTACTCCACAGAGAAGGGCCTCGAAGTCCAGACATGGTTTTCTCTTATGAAAAGCAAAGTCTTTTGCAATATCTATTATTAACTGGCCTCTATGAGTAAACATTTCTAGCCTTCAGTTATCATCAGTCAGCTATCAGAAGGATAATCTGACTGCTTGAAAATTAAAGTCTTTCCGGTATATTTACCCTGTTATGAATCCACAGGGGACGAAAATATTTTTTCCAGTCACTGTCTGGCTGAATATATTTATTATAATTATAAGAATCTGTCCCTGCCATACATATTACCTGTTTACTTTTCAGGGTTTCCTTTAATTTATTGTAAAGTTCTTTTCTCATCATAAAATCATGAAAAGAATTTATAAAGAAAAACATATTTCCCTTTAATTTCGAATCTTTGAATATATTGTCCAGTTTTATTTCAAGTTCTGTAATAGAAAGGCTGTAATCATTTTTTTCTATCTTCATAATAGTTTTACCTTTAAAGAGGGGATCATCCGTTTCATTTTTAAGATATGCTTCCAGAGTCCGGATAATTTCTGAAGGAGTGATTTTTCCATGTTGAATGAGGAGGATACTTTTTTCTTTTTTCTTCAAAGCCTCTATTATAACGGGAAATATAGCTTCCTTTTTTATATCAATCTTTTCTTCAGCCTCCAGAAGAGATTTTTCTCTTATCTCAGGTCTGTTTGAGGAAGGCGAAACTTTTATGTTCAGATATTTTTCAACAGGTCCTGCAAGGATTTGATTGAAACTTTTAACTTCTACGTTGTATTCGGTCATTATTTTTCTCACAGAATGAGAAGGCTTTCTGAGTAATAATTCCACCAGTTCATGTAATGACCATTCTGTAAGGCCTCTCTTTTCGGCATTAGCTTCTACGTGACGAAAAAATTCGCATGTAGCGGCAGAACGATGTATTTTATCTCTTTTTCCGGAGAAATTTCCTTCTCCCATTTCCAGTCTTAATTTTCTCCTCATATCAGTACTTACAGACGGCACTTTTATATTACAGCACTCAAGGTAAGTCCTGAGAGCATCCCGTTCTTTCATGATCTGGCCGAGAGCTTTCGGAACTTCTCTTACAAGCTTTTTCAGTTCCCCGTCTTCATATTCTGCAAATTTCAAGATACCATTTAAAAAATGCTCAGGCTCTATCTCTTTAAAATTACCGAGAAGAGTCTCCTGTGCCGCAAGGGGTAATATAATATGTACGGAAATTGCCGATTTTATATTGCTCATATGTTATGCGTGACTCAGAAAGATAATATAATTATAGTAAGTTTCATGACAATCCATAATTAATAAATTCATAAGATGCAAAGATAATAACCCATTATGCATTACGCATCACGAATTATTTAAAGTCCTGATAGCGTCATTATAACAGGAAAAGAAGAAATAGAAAAGGAGATTTAAGAAAAAAGACAGGTGACCATGGAGTTTACATAGAAAGAATTCAAACTTTCAGAAATTTTTTCAGGAGAAACATTTTATCTCTCATAGATATAATGTTTTCTACATATTTTACAAGGCACTGATTCAGAACAAGTTTTTTATTTGCTTCATAAATCATGTCAATACCGGATTTAATTGACTCTTCATTTTTTTCATCTGAATTATTTTCGAGAAAAGTAAGCCCTTCTTCGTATCCCTTCATACCTTCCATAAGGAGCCTGTCTCCTGCCGCAGTTTCTACAGTCCATTCATTTTCAAGAAAATAGGCTTCTTCATGTTCCTTTCTTGTTTTTATTACCCTCTCCTTCATGTCACTTAATATCTTTTTAAATTTCTCCCTGTCTATTCTATCTGTCAGGAATAAAAGAGCGTTTTTCTTGATATAAATGTAATTTTCCGTTATAAAATACTCTCTGGATGCTGTTTCTGTAATATGTTTTATAAGTTCTTCCACCATATCCGGTTCTGCACTTTCTGTTTCAGAGAGAGGATATATGTCTTCCGGGGGATCATCTGGCATAAAAAAAGAAAAACCTTTCATAAAATCATCCGGTTCAGACACAGAATTCTCTGAAGACCC
>DAIOEN010000183.1:9656-14365 GCA_036746235.1 Vulcanimicrobiota bacterium
GTCGGAATTAAAACAGTCAAAACCTTTCATAAAATCATCCGGTTCAGATACAGAATTCTCTGAAGACCCGTCGGAATTAAAACAGTCAAAACCTTTCATAAAATCATCCGGTTCAGATACAGAAGAGATTTTCTCCGAAGAATCTGTTTTCTGAGAAATATTTTCCTTAAATTCCATAAAATTTCCTTTCATAATTTTTTAAAAATGAGAATCTGAAATTTGCTATAATTTCAAATTTGCCTTTATTAATGTACTATTCCAGATTTATAAAAAAAGTTCCATTTTTTTTAATTATTTTTTTCTATAATTTTTTTATTGGTTTTTTTCTGAATAATTTTCATCTTAATCCGGGTAATATTTTCACTCTCACATAATTATTTTCTTCCGCTTTCTTACTATAATTGTTATTGACACATTTATAATAATATTTTAAAATCTATCTAATTCTCCGCCCTAAAAAATAAAAATTTCTGTAACGTTACATTATTTTCAATTTGAACAAGAGATTGCATTATATCATCCTGCAAAAAAGGGGAAAATCAATGACAGAAAATAGACTTATTCCAAGAGAAATACTTTTTAGCAATCCTCTGAAATTCAATCCGAAAATATCACCTTCAGGAAAAAAAATAGCCTATATAGCTCCGGTAAATAATGTATTGAATCTATGGGTTAAAACTATCGATAAAGAAGACGACAGACCTGTTACATGTCTTAAAAAGAATGGCTTAAGGGTATTAACTGGAATCCAGAAGAAAGATACAACTAATTATATGTGGCTCACTGACAGATATATCGTTTATTTCCATGATACAGATGGTTATATAAACTATAACATGTATAGAATAAATATCGAAACTATGGAAATAAAAAATTTAACTCCCTATAAAGGTTCAAGAGTCAGATTTTCCAAATATAACAGTGATTTTCCATATGAAATGATAATTTCAATAAAAAGAAACAATCATAACTATTATGATCTCTACCATATAGATATAGAGTCCGGTAAAAAAACACTCATGGCCAGAAATCCGGGTAATATAAAATACTGGGTAATAAACAGTAACCTTCAAATACTGGGAATAGTTTTAGAAAGAGATGACGGGGGAGAAGAATTATCTGTCAGAGAGAATAACCATAGCGGCTGGAAAAAACTGCTGGACTTTGATAAAGAAGGACTTCTGCAAAACTATATTCTTGGCACTTCAAAAGATAATAAAAAAATATATATGATAGATTCGACCGGTGTAGATACATGTCGTGTCGTAAAAATAGATATAGCTACAGGTATAAGTAAAGTAATAGCCTATAATCCGGAATATGACATATGGGAAGGTGAATATTTTTTATATCATCACCATACATATGATATACAGGCAGTCTGTTTTAATAAATACAGAAAAGAATGGATCCTTCTGGATGAAACATTAAAAGAAGACTTCGAGGCCATCAAAAAAATCGACAGAGGAGATTTTTCAATAGTCAGCCGTGATGATGCAGATAAAACATGGATAATAGCTTTTGAGAGGGATAATGGGCCGGAAGCCTGTTATATATTCAATAGAAACTCAAAGAAAGCTTCCCTGCTTTTTTATGACAGGCCATCTTTAAGGGAATATAATCTGGCCGGAATGGAAGACATATCTTTTACTTCAAGAGACGGACTGATTATGCACGGCTATATCACATATCCTTCTGATAAGAAGAGGAATAACTTACCTTTAGTATTATATGTTCATGGCGGTCCCTGGTGGCGTGATGTATGGGGGTATAACCCTTCTGTCCAGTGGTTTGCAAATCGCGGTTATGTATGTCTTCAGATCAATTTTCGTGGCTCTACAGGATACGGAAAAAAATTTTTAAATGCAGGCAACAGGGAATGGGGAGGAAAGATGCAGGAAGATCTTGTAGACGGCGTAAAATGGGCAATAAGAGAAGGGATTGCAGATCCTGAAAAAATTACCATCTATGGTGCCGGTTACGGCGGTTATGCTGCTCTTTCGGGAGCAGTATTTACGCCGGATGTGTTCTGCTGTGCGATAGCAATAGGCTGTCCCGGTGATCTTGTAAATTTTATCCAATCAATTCCTGATAACCGAAAGACTCATAGAAAAGAACTTATTAAGAGGGTAGGAGAACCTGAAAAGGAAAAAGAATTTCTCATATGCCGTTCTCCTTTTTACCATCTTGAGAAAATTAAGATTCCTGTATTTATTGCCTATGGTCTCAAGGAAAAAATAGTTAATGACAAATCATCTTATCATATGATCAGAGCCATGCATAGCAGAGGTATTAAAGTAGAATATATTGTTTTTCACGATGAATACTTTAATATCAATAAAGAAAAGAATCGTATCAAGTTACATCTTGTTGCAGAAAAGTTTCTTACCAGACATATGGGAGGAAGATATGAAGACAGAACTGCTGTATATGCAGATGAACATTTTGACGAGAGGAAACTTATAGATAAAATCCTGAAGGAAGAAGATAAAGACGCCTTTGAACTACTCATAGAACATTACAGAAAACCAATGATGAAACATTTAATCAATATGACAGGTAATGTAGACTTAAGTCTGGAATTACTGCAGGAAACATGTCTGAGAGTATGGACATACTTATATACTTACTCTTCTGACAGACCATTTTTCCCATGGATATGCAAGATTGCCACTAATGCAGCTAAAAAACATATAAAAAGTGAGAGTAATGAGAACAGAATAAGTATAGATGTAATAGATATAGATAATATGATTATATGGGATGGAAATATAGAGAATAAAGCATTCGTTCAATCTATTATTACCCCTCTGAAAAAACCTTATAAAACTGCCATGTTCCTCCGTTTTATAGAAGATATGAATTATAAAGAGATTGCCTCTATGATGAATGTAACAGAAAATCAGGTAAAAAAATACCTTTTCAGAGCAAAAAAACTCCTGGAAAAATCAATGAAGAAAAATATTTTTTGAAAAAATCAGAAAAAAGGAGATTCACTTCTTCATAATTTCCTTATCAGGGGCAAGAACTTTTGTTCTCGCCCCATGATCACTATTTAAAATATTTTCCTGTCAGGTATCCGCCGTCCAGATTTTTCACTTCGAAACCATTCTGTTTTAAAATTCTCTGAGCAATATATGCCCTGTAACCTGCTTTGCAGTATACTGCTACAGGTTTATCTTTATTTATAGTATCTAAAAGGCTTCGAAACTCATCTACAGGTTTCAGGGAAGAACCTTCGATGGTACCTTCGTCGTATTCCTTCTGAGTTCTTACATCAATAAGATTGTATCTGTCTTTTATTTCACTAAATTCACTGAAGGTCATAGAATCTTCTATGCCGGCCAATCTGTTCTGACCTGTCATACCGGCAATATTTACAGGATCTTTGGCAGAACCGAAGGGAGGTGCATAGGCCAGGTCAAAATTTGCCAGATCTTCTACTGTAGCGCCAAAATAAAGAGCTGTAGCAAAAACATCAATTCGTTTATCCACGCCATCTTCCCCTGTAACCTGTGCTCCCAGAAGTTTTCCAGTTTCTTTATGAACCAGAATTTTTGAATGTACCATTTTAGCACCTGGATAATATTCTGCATGGGAATTTGAATGGGTATTAACGACTAAATAAGGGATTTTTTCTCTTTTTGCATCATTTTCAGAAATCCCTGTCTTACCTGCTGCTATTTTATTAAACCTTACTATAGAAGTTCCGAGAACACCTTTAAAGGTAAGGTTTCCTCCTGCTGCATTTGCCCCTGCCACTCTTCCCTGTTTATTTGCCGGTCCTGCAAGAGGTATCCAGTCCCATTTTCTTGTAACAAGATTAAAACTCTCCACTACGTCTCCTGCAGCATAAATATCAGGTATACTTGTTTCCATTTTTTCATTTACCTTTATGGCACCGAAGAAGCCCAGATTGAGACCGGCCTCTTTTGCCAGTTTATTATTCGGTCTCACGCCAATGGAAGCTATTACCATATCTGCATTTAGTATGTTCCCTTTCTGCAAAATAATTTCTTTCACTTTACCTGTCTCATCTTTAACAATTTCTTTAAGTCCATTGTCTAAAACAAGATTTATACCTGATTCTATCATATGTTCCTCTATGACGGAAACTACATCACGATCCATCAGTGTAAGAACCTGAGGAAGCATTTCTACAAGTGTCACTTTTATTCCCACATGTTTCAATGCTTCTGCTGTTTCGAGTCCTATATAGCCTCCCCCCAGAACTACTGCGCTCCGGGGATTATTTTCCTGAATAAATTTTAAAATTTTCTCAACATCAGGAACAGTTCGAAGGACAAATACATTCAGTGCATCAAGGCCCGGTATGGGTGGCATAGAAGGAACGGAACCGGGACACATAATTAATTTATCATAGGGACATTCAAAAATTTCACCGGTACTCAGATTTTTTACCATTACTATTTTCCTGTCAGGGTTTACAGCCATTACTTCATGAAGTACATAAACATCTATATTAAATCTCTTCTTAAAATTTTCCGGTTTCTGAAGAATCAGTTTTTCCTTTCTGGCAATCTCTCCGCTTATGTGATAAGGCAATCCGCAGTTTGCATAGGACATATAGGGGCCTTTTTCAAATATGGTTATCTGTGCCGTTTCATTGATACGACGGGCTTTTGCTGCAGCAGAAGCACCTCCTGCAACACCGCCTATTATTACTATTTTTAGTTGATTCATTATTT
>DAIOEN010000184.1:0-14344 GCA_036746235.1 Vulcanimicrobiota bacterium
GGCATCTTAAAGCAGGTATAAATAAAGAATATTTTGCAAAAATGCTGGTAGAAGTCTATGAAAATATTAAACCTGTCTTAACTATTACAGACGGAATAACAGGAATGGAAGGAAATGGCCCTCAGTGGGGAAGCCCCAGAAAACTCGGGGTAATACTGGCTTCAAGAGATGCAGTTGCTTCTGACCTTATAATATCACAACTGGTAAATTATAATCAGGAAAAATTTTTGACTTTTCGTGCTGCAAGAGAAAAAGGCATTGGAACTACAAATATCAATGATATAAAATTTTTTGGTGAAAATCTTTCATCTCTCGATATTGTAGATTTTAAAAAAGTACCTTTTTCCAGTCTGGAATTCAGAATACCTTCTTTTATATTCGGACCTTTGAAAGACCTGTTCGCTACAAAACCTTTAATTGACTATAGTAAATGTACAGCCTGTAAACTCTGCATGGAAATATGCCCTGCCCGCGTTATTACTATGAAAAATAATAAAATCTTTATGGATCACAGAAACTGTATCAGATGTTTCTGCTGCCAGGAATTATGCAAAGAAGGGGCTATCTCCGTAAAACACAACTGGCTGTCCGGTATATTTAGATAATTTTTTATCTGTTAGATAACTATGAGGAATTTTCAAAAAATCTAATCATAGAAAGGACTCCCACTTCATCTCCACCTGAGTTGTAGACTCTATAAGCGGAGAATTCCGGGGGCTTTAAGTTAAAATATGTATGTAAAAAGATATAGAGACAGAAAAAAAATATATTTACCGGAAGTGTCACTGTGCCAGCTTGAAGGGCACAGTTGTGCAGGCTGCTGTATTAATCTTTATGAACAAAACGATATTATTACGGAATTTCTGACTATTAATACCAGATGTTTTCAATCTTTTTTTCCTGACCTTAAAACAGTAAATCCTACTTTTTTACAGGAATATCTCATGGAACTAAAAAAAATTAACAACAGAGATCCTGTATTTTTGATGTATAACTGCTATTTTGCCGGTTTTATCGACAGGGAAGAGGAAAAAACAGGATGTCTTGTTCACCCCTTAAGACTTGACGGAATCGAATTGAGAGATTTGCTCTCCGTGAACTGTGTACCTTACGGTAAATGTTATAGAGACATCCTGTGGCATAATATTTCAGATATGAATAAGAAAAAATTTCTTTCAATGGTAAAAGACTATAACTGGCTTACTTACTCAAGGCATATATATAAATCGATACCGGAACTATATGTATCTCCGGAAATAAAACAAAATCATTATTACAATATTGTTGTTAAAGATCATGGCATTCAGGCAGGGAGCAAACTGAAAAAAAATCTGGATCTCATTTCTGAATTTTATTCAAACAAAAAAGAAAATATTTCTCATGAAGATATGTTTTTTAAATACGGAGAATTATATCTGGAGAAAATTTTAAGGGAAATTTCTGATAAAAACAATTTTATTCTGACCGTAATAGATTTGCCGGAAGATTTAATAAGAGACGGTGACGAATATATAAACGGAGAACGTTTATATGTCGTTTTCGCTCCTTCTTTATCAAATACAAATAAAACAATTATGTTAGGAACAGGTTATAATAACAGCAGTGAAAAACTTAGTTGTAACGATATAAAAAAAGCAAAAACTATTTCTTTCTTAATTGAATCTCTTGTAAAACTGGACAGAAGACCGGACGTAAACTATCTGTGGCTTTTTTCAGGCGCAGAATCGGATATAATACTTCCTTTAAGAGGAGCTTTCTATTTTGAAGATATACTGAAAAGAGGATTTCATACACGATCTAAAATTATAGGGGCAGATGATATACTTATTTATATACATTTTGACGGGATCCTGCGTAATAATATTCTTTCTGCTGTAGATTATCATATCCCATGTTCGCAGAACTATCTCTCCGATATTGAGACTTACTATAGAGATTTTATCTACATAAATATTGAAAATGCTTTTACCGATATAGCAGGTATAAATGTTATAGATAACTATTTTATAGACCTTGTTGATTTTAAAGACCTATCCGACATAGATACTATACTGGCAAATAGTTTAAAAGATATATTGAAAGAAAAAACTCCTCTTACTACTGGTAAAATACTCGAAAGCTGCAGAGAAATATTTAAAGATGTCTTTGGTTTCAGTGAAGAAGAAAAAAATAAGTCTATTGAACAACTTAAAGAATATGTTATAAAAAAAATATATAATCAGGCCAGGGAAATTGATCCTTTAAGACTAGAAGAAAAACTCGTGGAAAAAGGTATTTTACTCATAGATAAAGATAAAAAATCACGCTTTGTAGTTACGACTCATAACATATTCACGGAAAATTTTTTTCGATTACTGGTAAATAACAGTTTCATAAGGGATAAAGATCAATATGGAATAAATAAAGGTTTTTACCCATTTGCCCTGGCAGGCATACCGTGCGTATGCATTTCAGGCAGTGAGGAGAAAGGCACTGACGGAGATTGCAATAAATTCATCGAGTGCTTATCCCTTTATTTTAAAGATCTGGAAGAGCGTGACAATAGAAATTTTATAAAAATTATTGATTCTCCAGATGAATAGCAGATAGTATATCCATTATTCTTTCTGACAGATGTTCTCTGTTTTCCTGAGTTACTTCCATTAATATACTGTTATTTAAAGATCTTATTTGATCCAGAAAGGATGTTTTCATTTTTCTTACAACCAGAATAGAAAAACTGGCATGATTAATTAACTCCAATACTTCTGTCTGAAATTTCATGGATTCTGATTCAAGATATCCCAGTTCATCTATTATTAATATTTTACCTCCGGTTTCCATATTTTTAATCAAGTCGGCAGCTTTATCAAAAGCTCCTGGCTCCACACACATACCTCTGTTATCACCATTACTCTCTGCCAGTATTAAATTTTCTTTCCTATCAATATTGATAAACCTGAGAATTCTTTTGTTCTTATCATTTTGTTCCAATCTGGTTAAAAAACCTGTTATGACTATTTCCGGAAAGGTTTCTCTTAAAAAATTCCAGAGCTTTTTTACCAGAGTACTTTTGCCTGTCTGTCTTTCACCTGTAATAAGAATTTTATTAATCATACATATATTATATATAGTGAAGAGTGAAAAGTGAAGAGTGAAAAGAATAGGACATTAATCTCTGTAAAATAATATCAAAAATACTAAAGTTTAGACGTTATATGCCGATTAAATATATAGGATATCTTTATATAGTTAGTTTCATAACAATTCATAATTAATGAGTGAATAGTGAGTAGTGAATAGTGAGTAAAAGATTGCCTTTACTACTCACTACTCACCACTCACTACTCACTTAAATTCTAATAAGTTATGAAATACACTATAAAACTGCCGGTATCTTAATATACATGGATGTATAAACATAAATCCAGGGAGGAAGGAATATGCCAAGTATCAATTTTAATCCTGCAGGTATTTCGGCTCTTCAAAATTTTAATCTCGCTCAGGGCAATCTCGCTTCGATTCAGGTACAAATTGCTACAGGTAAAAGGGTTCAGGCCTCTGAAGATGACCCCGCTGTCATGGCAACTTCTCAGAGACTTATCGCCTATAAAGAAGGTTTAAAGATCGGTATCGATAATACTCAGGAAGGAGATAAATTACTTGCTACAGCAGAAAAGGCTCTCTCCAATATGCAGGATATTTTGCAGAATATGAGACAGCTTGCCGTAAAATCTTCAAATGATGCCACAACGGATGCAGACCGCGTTAATTATCAAAAACAAATTGATGATTATAGAAAAGAACTGGACAGAATCGCAAGAGATACCAGATATAAGGAAAGACACCTTTTGAACGGAGACATGAAAAGCAGCAGACCTCCTAAAGATGCAGACGGAACATTACTTACAAACATTATTGTAAATGAATCTACCATTCAGGGAACATCCCCTACATTTCTTATGGGAACTGAAGTTACTGTCGATAAAACTAATTTTAAAGACGTTACCTTTCAGGTTAAACTGGTTATCAACGGAAGCAGTATCGATGCACAGATATATGCGTCAGATACATCCGATTCGTATCAACCGGTATTTACAGCCAGAGGTCTGGATAGTATAAATTCTACCAGCGGAAGTATAGTTACACTCAGTGATTACGGAAATGCTCAAATGACCTTTTACAAGGTGGATGCAAGCACTGATGCAGGTAAAACAGCTGTGTTACGGATTACATCACAGGATAAAGGCGAAAGTGATGATAAATCTATTTCCTTTCAAATAGGGGCAAATGCAGGTGAAGAAATCAATGTTGGTATAGGAGATGTGAGTTCTTATGGCCTGAGAATTACCCGGCTTGATGTGTCTACTGTTCTTGCGGCGAAAAACAGTGTCAGTATGATTGATGATGCCATAGAGAGAGTCTCTGTTGAAAGATCTTCCCTTGGCTCTCTGCAGAACCGATTAAAAGTGAGTATTTCTAATGGTGAAACATATAAAATGAGCCTTCAGGGAACCCTGTCTCAGGAAGTGGATGCAGATTATACGGAAGCAATTCTGCAGCAGAGTATGGAACAGGTTAAACAGCAGGCATCTCTTGCAATGCTGACTCAGGCAAATCAATCACAGCAGGCAGTACTGGGACTTTTACAGTGATTTCATTTTTTTTCGAATAAATATACCGGTTCTTTAAGAATTGAAATATCCGACAATAATAAACTATTGTATATGTCTCCTGCTGATATATGTCTCTTCCACTGTTCCCACGAATATATGCTCTTTACATCAGGAAAATTACCGCTTCTTTGAAATTCTTCCATATCACCCTTTGATATTATAATTTTGCCTTTTTTATCAAGTATCTCTTTCATCTCTTTCAGAGAGGATATTTGAATAAACTTTATATTTGAAAAATATGAAAAAACAAAGGACTGCTGTCTGAATACACCTGCTAAATCAGAATTTCCTGATCTTATTAACGGTACGGCTCCGGGAGGAAGATGAGGATAAGAGAAATAAGAACCTGCACAGATCAACATCAGTGCTAACAGGGCAAAACCATATACAGATCTGACAAGGTTTCTTTTTATAAGAAATATAATCATCATAATATCTGAAATAAGGGCTCCAGTAAGAAATATAAATGGTACATTACCTGTGGCAAGCCTCATAAGACAGATTATGATAAAGAATAATAATGAAAAAATTAATGCCGTAATATAAAGAGAAATCTTCGTTAGAATATTATTTTTTATTTCATGCCATAAAAAAGCAATCATAAGAGATAAAGCCGGTAAAGCCGGTATTGTATAATGTTTCAGTTTTGTTTGAGGCAGAAGAAATACTGCGGTGGTACAGAAAAACCAGAGCACAGGAACAACAGAAGAGGGAAGACGCAGGTATTTCTTTTTGAATATTGATGGAAGTGCAGCTAAAAGTAATAAAGACCATGGAAAGAAAAACTGTAAGTAATAAGGCAGTAAATCCAGGCATGTATAATTAACGGGATCATGAAATTTTCCGAAATTTTCTCTTAAAATAAAGAAATTATACCAGTTATTCCAGTCTCCACTCATATATATTCCAAGAGGCCAGAGAATAATAAAAAATATTCCAGCAAATACTCCCCATAAAGCTCTAATATTGATAAAAATTTTCCATCCGCCGAATATTGATAAAAAGACTGTGGCAAAGAAAAATAAAATTACTATGGATACAGGCCCTTTTACCAGAGAAGATGCACCGGTAGCAGCAAAAAATAATGCCCCGTAAAAAGGTGATTTTTCACGGTAAGCCTGATAAAAATAATAAATTGAAAGAGTCAGAAAAAACGTAAGAGGCATGTCCATCATACCTATTTTACCGTAGATGAGATATCCAAAACATGTACAGGTGAGAATACCTGCAAGGTAAGCCTCCTGTTTGCCATATAGCTGTTCAGCAAGTTTATATATAAATAAAATGGTAAGAATAGATATAAAAGCTATTGAAAACCGTGCAGTAGTGATATTTGTACCGCCAACAGGGAAGAAGAACATCATCAACCAGTAAGTAAAGGGAGGTTTGAAGTAACGTATCTCACCAAACCAGGTTGGAGTCCAGACGTTTTTATTATTATACATTTCTTCTGCCATTCTTATATAAATATATTCATCATCACAGAAGAATTCATTTGTATTCCAGATATTTGCAAGAAGCAGCACTGATGATATAAGGAGAAGAATTAATAAAGCTTTGTTTTCTTTTAGTTTTTTTATCATATGAGAATTGTGACGCGTAACGTATGACGCGAGGTAACGTAAGTTATAATTACGGCCTTTACTATAAATGTTCTTATGGTAAAAGTCAATACGACTTATCTGTTATATTTTTTTATACTACATAAAAAACTAATTTTTCTTCTCCAGAGCCTGCCAGGCAGAAGCTTTTTATGAATACCCTTTTCCTGTTACGGTAATTAGAAGGATTTGACTGATATACAGAGAATATTTTGCAGGTCAAGTTTATTGAGCGAGGTAATTTTATTGGTTCAAAGAGAAAACAGTGCTACAAGAAAGGTCGTCTGTATAAAATGTATTTACTGTAACAGGCAGATACGTCTTACCAGTAAATTCTGTTCTTTTTGCGGTAAGTCTGTTACAGGAGGACTTGAACAAATCGAGAAGAAACCTGTAAAACCAAAAGAAGCAGCTATTCCTCAAAGTGTGCCTCACAAACATACAGATAAAAAACCTCTTTCTCAAAAAACACTTGTTCGCCATCAAACAACTATACCGCCACGTATTCCGGAAAAACCTGAATGTAAACATATTCCAGAAAAAAAAGAACAGAATATTATAAAAGACAGTGGTAAAGTAAAATCTGCTCAGGCTATTCAGATTCAATCTGTTACTCCGCCGGTAGAACATAAAAAAATAGAAATACTCCCCGGAGATATGATGAATTGCCCCTACTGTCAGGAAAAAATTTCCATATTTGAAAGAATATGTAATAAATGCTATCGCAGTTTAAAAAAATGTCCTGTCTGCAATATCATTAATAGAGGTATTGCCAGATTCTGCCGCAGTTGTCAGAGTCTGTTCTCATCTGATAAAAATGAATGGCCTACCTTCAGAGGAAATAACTGCAGAACAGGTGTTTGTGAACAATCACTGGATTTTCCTTTTTATTTTCAGTGGATGTACCCGAAACTCGATGATAGCCTGGGGTCATTATGGGCTTCTCCTGTTGTGGCAAAAGATAAGGTTTTTGTCTCTTCTAAAGAAAAAAATCTCTATGCCTTCAATCAATTTACAGGAGAACTTATATGGAGACAACCCACAAAAGGTGCAATTTTATGTACACCTGCAGTAGATGAAAAAAAGATTTATGTCGGATGCGATGATGGTAAGGTTTTTGCAATAGATGCCGAAAAAGGCGGAATATCATGGTTCTATGAAACAGAAGTAGAAATAGGCGCTTCTATACTGGTCAGTCAGGAAAAAGTTTATGTACCATTGAAAGAAGGGCGTATTATAGTACTTAATTCTGCTAAAGGCGGTTCTCTTGCCTGGTGTTTCCCTCATAGAAAATCTTCCCCCATAAAAGAAATTGTATCTTCTCCCGCCATGTATGATAATATACTGGTTTTTGCTTCAACAGGTAAAGTAGTTTATGCTTTGCAGGCAGGTGACGGTAAAGTTCTATGGAAATATCAGACAAAATCACCTGTAGTTGCATCGGGAGCCATACATAACGGTATAGTTTATTTAATTGACAGAGGAGGCCATATGGCAGCTCTTGATATAAAATCAGGACAGGACAGATGGGCAGGAATTGTAGAAATTCCGGGACCTTTTACTGCATCTCCTTCCGTAAAAGAAGATACTGTCGTAGTGGCAAGCCAGCGAGGAATTGTATATGGGCTGGATGCACGTACAGGAGGAATTAAATGGGAAACTTCTTTCAACAGCAGTTCCAATCAGTTTGAATCTATAAACAGCTCTCCTGTTATGTCAAAAGATAAGGTTATTGTAGGAACTGACGGGGGATCTCTTTATATACTCGAACAGAGTGACGGAAGAAATATATGGCAGTTTCGAGCCAGCAGCTGGATATGGTCGTCTCCTGCCGTATCACATGGATATATTTATATTACCTCCAATGACGGACATGTATACAGTTTTTCTTCCAAAAAACCTGAAAGTATTCCGGGCATTATAAAAATGCTATAATAAATACATTATAAATATATAGTTGGTGATATTATATGCGTAAATTTTTCTTTTCTATTATCTTATGTATATTATTTACTGTTCCTGTTTTTTCTCAAATTGATTTCGGAAATGAACCTATGGATGTAGTTATTACGATAGATACCTCTAAAAGCGTTCATAATCTTTCCACAATAAAAAAAGCCCTTCAGACGTGGATGAAAAATGCTTTAAAACCGGGAGATAGAGTATGTATCATAAAATTTGCCAATAAGCCGGAAAAATCCTCTTCTTTCACAGTTACCGGGAATAATTTGCCGGACATATTAAAACATTTCCCTGAAGCTCCTTCGCCTGATGGCGATTATACAGATATTGCTTCAGCTATTATGGAAAGTTTGCTTCAGCTCACAGATTACTATTATGATGAACCGGATAAAAGAAAGCAGATTCTTCTCATAGTGAGTGATTTTATACCGGACCCGCCTCAGAGTAGCCCATATTTTGATCAGAATGATACGCCATACCTTACCTATAAAGAAGCAGAAAAAAAATGCCTTCAGGGGTATGAACCTTTTCAACTTATGAGCGTTAAGATTAAAGCCTTTTCATTGAAAGCACCTTTAGATAGTATGGGCGGTGAACTTGATGACTGGTGGATAAAATTCCTTTCGTCTCTTTCACATAAAAAACCGCAAAATACTCCTGTGCCGGTAAAAACTCCTGAAATTACAGTAGATAAAAAATTACTGAAAGAATTGACAGGTTTATATGAAAAAGAAAATTCTACTATTGATATTAAACCTGTAGATAATAATACTGACTGGGGTAAAGTTCCTCTGAAAGGTACCACTATAAAAAAAGATTTTGAACTTGTAAATAATTACAAGTATTCGGTATTTAAAAATATATCTGTTAATATGTCAATAGAAGATTTTCCCCGGCCAGTTCCTGAAATAAAATTTATAAATAAGTCTGCCAGCGGTAATAATATTAAAATAGAAAAATTGCCACCTCATACAACCGTACCTTTATCAATAGAAATTGTCTTCCCTGGAGCCGGTAATTTCAGTACCCTTTCTACGGTTGACGGTAAACTTACATTTACTCTGGATGGCGGTAAGAGTCCTGTGGAAACTTATAAAGGGAGATCTATCGTGATCCCCGGACTAAAAGACGATCTAAAAGATAAGAAAAATTTTACTTTCCATTTAGTTTATGAAAGATCAATGATTCTCATTTATCTTGCCGGTATTATAGCCATTATTTTTGTTATAATTTTTCTCTATATTCTTTTCACTAAATTGACCGGTTCTGTTAAACCTATCAGTATATCTATTAAAATGGAAGGTATGCCTCCTGTAATACATACATATGAACTGGCATCAGGAGGCTCTGTAGATATGATAGGAGGTACTTTTTCTACACCGGATCAATTTGAATTACCAAATGTAGAAGGTATTGCCGCTGTTATACAGAGAAAAAGAAATAAATTCTTACTGGTTTCGGAAAAAGCCTGTATAATAAATGATACAGGAGATACTGTAGACGGACAGAAGGAGATAAAATTTGGCGATCATTTTACTCTCCGTATGGAGAATATGAGCGGTACCAATACAGATTTTTCTTTTGAATTTCAGAAAGCCGGCACAGAAGATATATCTGACGGGCTGGACAGTATTCTGGATGAAGATAATACCATTGCAGGAACGTTAGATACGGGAGATTTGTTGTAATAGAGTGAAGGAAAAGATTAGTTAGTAGATACTGGCAATAGCAATATAAAAGTCGTACCCTCTGATTTCACGCTTGTAACACTTATCGTACCTTTATGGGCTTCAACTATCCATTTTACTATGGCAAGACCCAGACCGCTGCCTCCTATTTCCCTTGTTCTTGCTCTGTCTACTCTGTAGAATCTTTCAAATATATGAGGTATATCTTCGGAAGGAATTCCAATACCTGTATCTGAAATTTTTATTTCTGCATAATTCTCTTTCTGGCTGACAATAAGACTGACTTTACCATTTTCTTTATTATATTTTATTCCATTATCGAGAAGATTTAATAAAACCTGTTTGATTTTATCAGCATCTCCATTTATTTTTATATCACTGTCTATATGAGTTTCCAGTTGAATTTTCTTCTCCCTTGCCAGAAATTCTATCTGTCTTGTTGTATCTTCACAGATTCTATCCAGTTGCATCTCTTCAATGTTTAACAGTTTTTTACCATCATCCGCTTTCGCCAGAAAAAGAAGATCTTTTACTATATTGGTCAGCCTGTCCACTTCTTCCATGCTGCTTTCCAACACTTCTTTATATTCTTCAGGACTTCTGATTTTCTTCAGAGCTATTTCTATTTCTCCTTTAAGTACTGTAAGAGGGGTTCTCAGTTCATGTGACGCATCTGCAGTAAAACGTTTCTGAGCAGAAAAGGCATTCTCCAACCTGTCAAACATCTGATTCAGTGTTATCTGCAGTTTTCCGATTTCATCTTCCGAATTATTTATATGAAGCCTCTGAGCAAGATTTTCAGCATTAATTTTTTTTGCAGTAATATTTATCTCTTCAATTGGTTTTAGAACACGTCCTGCCATGATAAAACCTCCAAGAAGGGCAAGAAGCAGAGTGGCAGGCACTGTAACCATAAGGCCAAGGGAAAATTTTTCAAGTGATGCCTGCACTTCATTCAATAGTGTTCCTACCTGAATAATATATATGACATTTCCCTGCCAGTCTTTTACAGGATATGTGAGAAACCTGATGGTTATATTCTGATCCAGATGAAGAGTCTGGAAAAATAAATTGCCTTTTAATGCTTCTCCAAGTAAATCTTCTCTGAGATAAATTATTTTATCCCCAAGGTTACTGGATTTTTTTACTATATTTCCCTTCACGTCAACTATCTGAATAAATTGACCGTAAATTCTGGCCTGATCAATGAATGGGTAAAGAGGATTATTGGCAGGATAGTTGATGCCTATTCTATCGATATTTAAATAACCTGATTCGGTAAAGTTAAAATGTACTATAAGATCAGGTTTTTGAATATTTATAAGACTGGATACAGCTTCTGCCCGTGATTGAAGGGAACCGTCTATACGGCTGTAAAGGTTATATCTGTAACTGAAATAAAGGAGAATACTGAAAGTAGCCAGTATTAAAGTTAAAACTATAAAATACCAGAGTATAAGTTTAAATTTTATGGATTTAAACATTTTATTGAGCAGACCTCTGTTTTTTTACTCCCTGATAACGTAGCCTACACCTCTGATTGTGTGGATTAATTTCTTTTCGAATCCTTTATCTATTTTCTGTCTGAGATAGTTTACATAAACATCTATTACATTTGTCATAGGATCAAACTGATAATCCCATACATGTTCGGCTATCATTGTTCTGCTTAAAACTCTACCAGGGTTCCTGATAAAATATTCTAAAAGAGCATACTCTTTATTTGTAAGTTCTACAGGTTTATTTCCCCTTGTTACAGTACGGGTTACTGCATCTATTACCAGATCACCTAACTGTAATCTGTTATCGGCTTTTTCCTGCTTACGTCTCATAATAGCTCTTATTCTGGCCATAAGTTCAGAAAAAGCAAAAGGTTTTGTCATGTAATCATCTGCACCAAGATCCAGCCCCTGAACTTTACTTTCTAATTCATCTCTTGCTGTTAACATAATTACCGGAGTTGTAAAACCTTTATTACGCAAACTTCTTAATACTTCAAATCCGTCTTTTTTAGGTAACATAATATCAAGTATAATCAGGTCATAATCATTCACTTCAGCAAGATATAATCCTTCTTCTCCATCATATGCCACATCTACTGCATAGGATTCTTCAATGAGACCTTTACTTATAAAACGAGCTACTTTTTTTTCATCTTCAATTAATAAAATTCTCATAATTATCACTACAGACTATTTCATTTTGGAGACAAGTAATGTTTTTGTAGATTTTATGCCATCAATTTTTCTTAACTCATCGAAAATAAATTCATCCAGTTCATCAAGAGAAGGTGATTCTACTTTCAGAAGTGTATCAAACTCTCCATAAATCCAGGCAGCTTCCACTACATTGGGTAATGCTGTTAATTCATTCCATACAACTTTATCATGTTCGGAAGAAACCTGTAATAAAATATAAGCTGTTACCATTATATCATTCCTTATTCTGTTTTTTTATTTCTCTAAAGGCTAATACTGATGCATCCAATGTTTTTTTAAAAATTTCTTCTGTGTGAGCAACAGAAATAAACATTGCCTCATATTGAGATGGCGGTAAATATATTCCTTCTTCAAGCATTTTCCAGAAAAACAAAGCGTATCTGCTTTCGGAAGCAGTTTTTGCACTGATGTAATCAAATACAGGCTTATCTGTAAAGAAAATTGTCAACATAGAGCCAATTTGATTGATAGTTATATTTACTCCCTCTGCATCTGCAGCCTTTTTTAATTCACATGAAAATTTCTCAGTCTTTTCATCAAGCTCTCTGTATAATCCACCTTTTTCAAGTTCAATCAGTAAATTTATTGTAGCAAGTCCTGCTGCTACTGCCAGAGGATTACCTGAAAGAGTACCTGCCTGATATACTCCGCCGACAGGAGATACATATTCCATTATTTCTTTCTTACCACCGTATGCTCCTACAGGAAGTCCTCCTCCTATTATTTTCCCAAGACATGTCAGGTCAGCTTTAATATTAAATTTTTCCTGAGCTCCTCCCGGAGCCAGCCTGAAACCTGAAATAACCTCATCAAATATCAACAGAATGTTATATTTTTCAGTTATCTGTCTTATGGCTTTAAGATAACCATCCTGTGGAATTACTACTCCCATATTACCGGGAACAGGTTCCATAATTACTGCTGCTATATCCTGAGAATGTTCTTTTATTAATTTTTCAAAAATTTCAATATTATTAAAAGGTAAGACTATTGTGTCATGTGCTGCTGCTTTCTGTATACCCTGGCTTGTAGGAACACCAAAAGTCATACTTCCTGAACCGGATTTTACAAGAAGTGAGTCTACATGACCATGATAACAACCTTCGAATTTTACAATTTTATCCTTACCTGTATAACCTCTGGCAAGTCTTATGGCACTCATAGTAGCTTCTGTCCCGGAACTGACAAGTCTTATCATATCAATAGAAGGAAAAATCTCTATTATCTTTTCCGCAAGATCTATTTCCTGACCGGTCGGAGCACCAAAGGTTGTTCCTTCCTCAAGCTTTAATTTTATCTCTTCTATTATCTTAGTATTACCATGACCCAGAAGTAACGGACCCCATGAACATACAAAGTCTATATATTCATTCCCATCTACATCATAAATTTTTGCCCCTTTTGCTTTTGCTATAAAAAGAGGAACACCGCCTACTGCACGAAAAGCTCTTACCGGGCTATTAACTCCTCCGGGAATAACATTAATTGCTTTTTTAAATAACTCTTCTGATTTTGTTAAATTCATAAATAATACCTCTAATTACCCAGATAATTAAAACAATATTTGCACATTTTATTTTTTACAGGGTTTTTTCTCTGACATAAAGGACAAATAATAACTTTTTCTTCTTCTTTTTTTTCTTTTCCTTCTTCTTTCTTTACTGCTGTTGATTTTTCTCTTTCTATTTTTTCCAGGATTTCTTCTTTGTACTCTGGTTTTTCAATAATTACATCTTTTCCTATCTCTCTGTAAGATTCCTTTATAATTTCTTCAGATTTTTCCACCTTTTCCACAGGTATATTTTCTTCCCTTATTACTTCTACCTGTTTTTCTTCTATATAATTAAAACAATAACTACAAATTCTATTTCTCCCAGGATTTTTTCTCTGGCATAAAGAACAAATAACTACCTTCTCAGATTTTTTCTCCTGTTCAACTGGTTTTAGTTCTATTTTATGTTCTTTGATTTTTTTTCTTTCTCCTTCTTCCTCTTCTTCCTCTTCCTCTTCCTCTTCTTCCTCCTCTTCCTCCTCTTCTTCCTCCTCTTCCTCCTCTTCCTCCTCTTCTTCCTCTTCCTCTTCCTCTTCTTCCTCCTCTTCCTCATCGAGCTTTTCTTCCGGTATTTCTTCTTCGAGCTTTTCTTCCGGTATTTCTTCTTCGAGTTTTTCTTCCGGTATTTCTTCTTCGAGTTTTTCTTCCGGTATTTCTTCTTCGAGTT
>DAIOEN010000185.1:0-14307 GCA_036746235.1 Vulcanimicrobiota bacterium
TTATCACTGCTTACAAGATAGTGTTCATCTATAAGAGGTTTATTTGTTCCTTCCGGTCTGAAAGATGTTATTTTCCGGGTATTTTCCTTAGAAAATACAGTGACTTCCCTGTAATCCGGGCCATATATAAAAAGATATTTCATATTTTCATCAAAAACAGGTCTTCCCTCTGCAATATTTATTTTTTGTAGTTTTTCCAGATTCAAAAAATAATTTTCGTAAAAATAATCTGAATTTTCTTGAGAGTATAAGAGATTGGAGAGAAGGCATGTAAATATGATAATATAAAAAATTTTTAAAAACATGATAAAATCTCACTCCTTTATGGGTTATATAATGCAATTAGGCGGAAAGATGACAAGATAAATATAAAAAGAAGAATTTTCCACACATTACGGATAATTTATCTACACTGCATATATCTGTATTATTTCAGACCAAGACTCAACTTTATAATCTCATTTATCTCATTGATTACATCTACTGGCAGACGGCCTATCTTCCTTGCGATAACATCACGCGGAACTGTCATAATATATTCACATCTGACCACAGATTTCTTAGCCAGTCCTGATTGTTTAAATGCTTCTGTGCCATCTTCTATTAAATATTCTGTAACAATAACGTTATCTATATGCTGAGAGGTAATAGCAACCAGAATAAGATCATTAAATCTCCTCTTTATATTATGATTAGAGACAACAAGAGCAGGTCTTGCTTTTTGCTGTATACCTGCTGTTGTTACAAATGGAAAAGGAACAACTACAATATCTCCATTGCTATAACTCATAAAGGTCTTCCTCCGCATTATCCCAGATTTTACTTAATGCCTGTTGCTGAAGTAATAAAGCATCCCGGTCAATCTGAGATACTCTTCTTCTGCAATATTCACTCACAAGAAATCTGGCATAATCAAATAGTTCCATGACCTTATCTTCCGGTAAATCATTTATAAGCTGAAGCAATTCTGTCTTACAATCTTTTACATTCTGCATAACTCATCCACCTCATATCAGAAATAAAGTGTCCTCTAAGTGTATGGGCAATTTATTGAGCTTAAATCCTATGTCTCTCAGGCCCTTTATAAATAGAGACATATCACACCATAAAACATTCTATCTCTTACCAGTATATATTACATTAACTCTTCTTGCAACAGAGAAAGGCCGGGTATGCTGTTGTCTTTCTGAATAATCATTTTCACTTATTAATCTCATATGGCAAATTTCCGGATGCAAAAGTTTCCGGTATCTGTTATATATCTATTCATGTTTCATACTGAATTTCTGGATACGACAGTTGCCTGTATCCATTACATAGACATTACCTTTTGAATCTACTGCTACCCCTTTAAGCGAAAAGAATTCTCCCTTACCTGAACCTTCAGAACCAAATTTTGTTATAAAATTACCATTACTATCAAATTTTTGGATACGGTTATTACCTTTATCCACTACAAACACATATCCGTCTTTATCTATCGCCATTCGTCCGAAGTCTTTGAATTATCCTTCTCCATCACCCCATATCTGCCCCCATTGTTTTATAAGTTCTCCTGATGGAGATAATTTAAAAATACCAGGTTTAACACGAATATGTTCAGAGGTTTTTTTAGATATAATACTATCCTTTCCTGCCAGTATTATATAAACATATCCTTCCCTGTCTATTGCAATATCTACCGGTTCAGGTTCATAGGTTAACAATATATTACGTATAGATCTGTCAAATTCCAGCCATTTTTCAATAAATTTTCCATTTGGATCAAATTTCTGAATATAATCACTATGATCTAATACATAAATATATCCGTTCGGGTCTGTAGCAATTCCTACAGGTTGATAAAACTGACCATTAAGTAAATGATTAGTTATGAAAACTCCATTTGAATTAAATTTTAATATATAGTCAGAACCTTCTCCTATATAAATATAATCTTCTGAATCAATAGCAATTGCTCCTCTATAAGCGTAAATTGGTTTATTATCTGGATTTTTCCATTTTGTTATAAATTTTCCATTTGAATCAAACTTCTGAATACGATAGTTATAACAATCTAATATATATATATTATCCTCTTTGTCTACTTTAATACTTTCAGGACCATCATATCCTTGATATGTACAGGCATCAACAACTGCCCAAGCTTCATTATCGGTAAAATTTGCTTCAGTAGTTAAAATATCTACAATTTCTTCACTCCAATGCCATATCTCTTTATCTTTCATTGTCACGATAACTTCCAATTTCTCTTTACTGATTTTATCTTTTAATTTCTCTATAGTTTCATCGGTAATTTTAGGATCCACGCCATAAACTCTAAACTCTCCATCGCCAGTGCCTTCAGCTCCCCATTTAGTTACAAACACATAATTTTCTGATAAAGATAAATTACCGGCTGCCTTCTCTTCGCTGAAAATAGAAATAATAAATAATAAAGCTATAAAACAAAGAAATAATATATATCTTATTATATGCATCGTATATAACGATCTCCTCTGGTAAGGTTAATGTGAGGGTTCCAGATTTATCGAAAGTATTCTATTTCTTTTCTATCTTTCCGGTAAAATCTCCTATCAAAGATTTAGAGATTTTACGGAGATTGCTTTATGGCTTTTCAGCAAAAAATACGCAGGAAGGCTGAAATATGATATAATTATATTGATTAATATTGTTATTATGATTGTGCATGGGGGGGTAATTGAATTGCTCAAAACAATAAGTGCTATGAAAGCAAGACAAAATCTGGGACAGATTATGAATGAAGTAAGTATAAGAAGTGACAGGTATATTATTGAAAGGAACGGCAAACCTCTGGTTGCCATTGTTCCTGTATCATTTATAGAAGAACAGGAATTAAAGAAGAAAAAATTTCTTGATTTACTGGATAAAGCGCAGAATAATTCAAATATATCAGAGGATGATATTCAGAGTGATATACAGGAAGCAGTCAGGGAAGTGAGGAACAGGACATAATGCTCAGGGTCGTTCTGGATACCAATGTTTTAGTGAGCGCACTTCTTTCATCCGGCGGAATTTGCAATCAAATTATAAGAAGATGGGTTACAGGATTATACCCCCCCGGAGAATTTTATAAAATTTTACTTAATCAGGGTTAAGAATAGATAATTACCGTTCAAAACATCCAGAGATTGCACAATGACTGAACAGAACCGTATTATAAAAACCGATAGTACAGGGCAGTTGCCGTAAATCAGATTAACAAAATATATAGAGGAAACATTACTATGCAGTCCATAAATTCTTATATTCTCATACAGGGAATTATATGTGCCATAATCAATATGATCGTAAACCCCGGCATGTCATGGATCTCTAACCGCACGATGGAGTTTACTCCCATTGCAGGTATAGCCATAGATATGACGATTACCTGTCTCATTATGTCGACAGCAATAACCTTTTTTACAACTTCCGGAGTAAGGGAAGCTCTGAAAGTCGGGAATATAAAAGGCGGAGATTCTTATTTTACAGGGAAATCGTTATCACGATTTCCCCGGCAATGGCTGGCGCTGGGTATTCTGCTCGGCTTTATCTTTGCAATCCTGCTCGTGCCACTGACCATAGTAATCTTTACTGCAGCAGGTCTTTCCGGGTTATCTTTTTTATGGCTTGTAATATTTAAAGCCGTCTACACAGGCTCTATGGCCTTTATAGTAACAGCTCTGGTAATTGTGCGTCAGATTGAGGCACTTCAATAGAAAAACAATCAAATTATAAGAGGAGGTTATCTTATGTGTTATCAGGATTATTTCAGTAAAAAAATCTGTGTTGTTACAGGCGCAGCATCAGGCATAGGCTTTGCCGTGAGTGAAGCCCTGCTGAAGGCAGGTGCTACGGTAATAATGGCAGACAGAAACACAAAAAACCTGGCAGAAGCGATAGAAAAGCTCGCTATATATGCCGGGCACGTTCATTCCATGACAGTTGATGTATCGAAAGAAGAACAGGTTCGCCATATGATTGAAGACACAGCAGCCAGACATGGAAGGCTGGATGTGCTCTTTAACAACGCAGGTATCCCTGCTTCTTTACCCATAGGCGATGCGACACTGGATATGTGGCGAAAAGTCATAGATGTGAACCTGTGGAGCGTCATATACGGAATTCATTATGCCCTCCCGATTATGAGAAAACAGGGAGGAGGCCACATAGTCAATACTTCATCCATAGCAGGTCTGCTCACACCGCCGTATCAATCGGTATATTCCGCTACCAAATTTGCAGTGGCAGGCATGAGCGAATGCCTTCGTTTCGAACTGGGTGATGAAAATATTCACGTCAGTGTTATATGTCCGGGCAATGTGGCAAGCCGCATCTTCGGCACACCTGTTTTCGGCGAAGTAATTGAAGCAAAAATTCCCGATGATGCAATTCCTGCAGAAGAAGCTGCGGAAATTATCCTGAAAGGCGTGGCAAACAAAGAAGGCATTATAGCTTTCCCGGAAAAATACCGGCAAATGTGGCTGCATTACTGGAGCAATCCGAAAGAAGCCGAAAAAGGTTTCCGGGAAGAGGCAAGGCAGAGAAGAAAGGCTATAGAAGCTACAGGAACAATATATCAATAAGTCCCGGAATTTCTATAGTTTATAGCTCCCCTGAGATTTAAGATGTCACAGAGGAGCTATAAGCATCTATTTAAGTAAGGATGTGAATAGCTTGAGTAACAGGGAGGAACAAAATTTTTCTCCTATTTCCGACATGGAAAAATTTCTTTTCAAAACTGCTTCAGATAAAGATTTCAGGGATTCTTTTCTTAAAGACAGAAAATCCTTTCTTGCAAATCCAGGTCTTGCATTGAGCCACCAGGATAAAACGATACTCGGTAATATTCCTCTGAAAAATCTATCTGATATGATAGAAAAACTCTGTTCCCGGACAAGTTCAAGAAGGAATTTTCTTAAAGGTGCGGCAGCAGGTGCATTGATTCTTACAGGAGCGGTGTCTCCTTCTTTTGCCGGTGAAGGCTCTGACGGGAGAGATATTTTGATCTCCCAAACACTCGGGTCACGGCCGGATTATCCATATAATTGCACTTACAATATACTACAGCCATTAACTCGGATAGTCGGGTCTCAGGGTGATACAATAGTTTATGATTATACAGGCCTTGGAATTATTATTCCGCCGGGTGCCCTGGATAAAGAGACGGATATAACAATAAATATGCTCTATATGGGTCCCGGTTTGAATGAAAAAAATAATTTTTTTCATCTCGATGTTTACCAGATTTTCTCAAAGGAGAATGAATTTTTAAAAGAAATTACCATATGGTTTCCTGCAGTAAACTACAACGGGCTTAAAGCATATTTTTATAAAGATCTAACGGTAAAAACCTGTGCTGATGGAGTCAAATTATGGACGAATAAAGAAATATGGAATTCTATATCTGATTTAACTGTATGGGAACCGATTCCTGTAGAAGTCAAGGAAAATTATTATGCAGTTTTTAAAACGACAAAATATGGGATTTATACGGCAGGATATTTCAAATAAATCCTTTTTATTTTACTACTATACCGAAAGGTCTTCCTCTATAAATATAGGAAGGCCTTGTACATGATATAACTGTGTTTTTTTCCACATCTATTATGGTTATATCATCAGACCCACTGTTGGTAACAAAGGCAAATTTACCATCACCGGAAATTGCGATACCAACAGGCTCTCTGCCGGATGGCAATGTAGCCACCAGAGAATCAGTTTCACTATCAATAATAGATACAGAATTATCTACCCTGTTACTGACAAAGACTTTCTTGCCATCAGGAGTGATTGCAACTCTGATTGGTTCAAAGCCAACCTTTACAGTATTAATTACTTCTTTTTTACTGGTATCAATTACAGAAACATTATCATCATAAGAATTGGTTACATACAGTTTTTCTCCATCAGGAGTAATTGCCAGGCCCAGAGGTCTTCTTCCTACTGTTACAGTACCCTCAACCATATTACATGCAGTATTTATAAAAGCCACTTCTCCATTATCCCTCGTTTCAAGAGCTACATAGACTCTTTGAGCATGTGCTGCAATAGCCCAGGGCTGGCCGATAGAGTTATCTTTTAATGCCGGTAAAGGAATGGTTTTTACATAAGTATTTGTAGTTGTATCAAGGACTTTCAAAAGAGGATTCTTATTATGGGCCCATGTGCAGTAAAAATAATTCCCATCAGTTCCTGTTGTTATATCTCCTATCATATAGCCGTATTCCTTCATAGGAATAACAGTAATAACAGAATTATTTCTTTCCGTATCCATAACTGTTATATTATCATCACTATCGGTAATATAAAGTATTTTCCCGTCTCTCATTGCAAGCCAGAAGGGGCTTATATTATCCTTCCACTCTATAATATCCACTGCACTTCCGGAAAGGCTGTTAATAGTCATTAATACATTTTTCTTCTTTGAAAGAGGCGAGTAGGGAACTATAATATCATCTGAATTATTAATCTCTTCTGCGGACCGGGAACCGGCACAGGCAACATATAACAGATAAACATCGGCAGCTTCCATAGGATTTGAAAGGTCTGGATTGAGCCATGCAGGAGACATTCTTTTCGTGGAAAGCATATCAACTATTAAATATCTGGTCTGACCTTTTTGAAGGGTAACACTTTTTTTTACAGTCTGGTAATCATCCATAGAAAAGCACATAGTATAACATCCCGGTTCAAGGTCATCAAAATAAAAACAGCCAGTCTCATCAGTATGGCATATTTTATCTGCTTCCACTATTTCAACCTGTACATCTTCCATACCTCTCATCATCTTATCCTGAACTATTCCATTAATAGCTCCTGAAAGAGATTCCTGTGATAATACGAGGAATTTCAGACAGAGGTTCAAACAAAAAATTAAAGTAAAAATTACAATAGTTTTCTTCAACATATATTTTCTTCCTGAAAGTTATTTATGTTCTCCTTTTACAGTTCATCAGGCAGATGGTGAAAATCATGTAATCTCTTATCATATGTAAAGAGTCTCCTTCAGGATGGTTTCTTTTAATTCCTCTCGTATTGAGCGCCTGGGGACAACATCTACTTTTATGTTCAATCTCTCCTGAAGAAATATGGAAAGTCCTGCCATATCAAAGAGGTCTGCTTCTTCATCAAAATCTACCAGTATATCTATATCACTGTTTTCTCTGTTTTCCATCCTGGCATAAGAACCAAATATACCTTTTATCTCTGCTTTAAATTCTTTTTTGATTTCTTCTTTTACAGAAGATAATCTACTTATAATTTCTTCTTTATTCACCTTTATACCACCTTATTTTTATCAAAAAGAATTCCTCCTGGAAATTAACCTCAAAATTCGTTTATTTATTAAATTAATAATGAAACCTGCAGGAAATTATATATAAAGTGTTATTTTCATACTTATAAACAAACCTGTGACATTCATCTATTCTTCTGGACCAGAATCCTGAAAGTTCTCCTCTTAACGGTTCCGGTTTCCCGATGCCGCCGAAAGGATTTCTCTGGCAGTCTTTAATCAAACTATTAATTCTATTCAGCTTATTTTTATCTGTATTCTGCCAGTAAGTATAATGTTCCCAGGCATCTTTCGTAAAACAAATCATATCTTTAATTCTTCCTGAGTTTTCGTAATTAATTCACTGGTTTTCAACTGTTCTATGGAGTGTCGCAAAGCTTCACTGTTGTCAGGAGTAGATAGTAAATAATCTGTTTCATCATATTCATTTGAAATTTTAATCTCCACCATTGCACTTTGAGGGAATACAGTTTTTATTTTATCTAAAAATATGCTGTCCAGTTCATTTATAGATAATTTAAAAGTAGCTTCCATTGGTTTATCCCTCCTTATTAATCAAAATCAACAAATAATCTCTTATTATTTTAACATAAAAAAATACACATTTAAATATAACCCTGCGGAAAGTTATCAAATCGTTCACCTGAAAAAGCAATTTTGAGCAAGAATTTTGCTCCCGGAGAAATTATAATGAAAATGATAGTAAATTTCAAAACTTGAAAGGAGTTAAACAAATGAAAATAAGTAACAATTTACAAATAACTAAAACAGGGCAAAACAATTTAGCAGGAAAAAATAAAACCCTTGAGTTCACAGAACCGGTAGATACCTTTACCTTTTCCGGTACTTTCGTGGGAGCACCGGACAAAAGTGCAGGCGGATGGATTTTAGATAGAAAATTCGTGGGAGCACCGGACAAAAGTGCAGGCGGATGGATTTTAGATAGAAAATTCGTGGGAGCACCGGACAAAAGTGCAGGCGGATGGGTTACAGATGAACAGGCATCCGGCTATCCGAAAGATGCAATAGGGTTCGGCTCAGAAACTGCAGAAAAATCGCAGAAATATCCCGGAGATGCAATAGGGTTCGGCTCGGGAACTTCCTCTGCTTCCTCCTGGAAATTTGTGGGAGCACCTGACAGAAGTGCCGGCGGATGGGTTAAGGATGAGAAACCTTCAAATTATCCCGGAGATGCCATAGGATTCGGTTCCGGCAGATAGAGCACATATAAACTGTCCGGCAGTCTCCGTATGCCGGACAGACAAAATGATTTATTTGAAATGAATGTTCTATAGTTTCTCCGGCGCTGCAATATAGAATTTATCATAATTTATATAAAATTGTATAAAATCTTTCTTCCCTGCCTCTTCAACCATTTCTTTAAGTGGTCTTTTCTTTACGAAATAACGAAAAACAAAGGCGTATTTTTCATAGCTTCCCCTCTGTTCACTTTTTATTTTAGCATAACAAAAGACTGATTAAAATACAACCTTCCATCTTGACAATATTAATCTCTGTAGTGATATTTATAGATAATATAAAAATTTGCAGTTTTTCCCAAAAACTTCTTCAGAAAAAGCTGCTAATTTCAATCACTCTAAATTCATAGAGGTGACCCATATGATACATAATATTACTTCTCTCCCGGCAATGGGACATATAAACAGGAAAAAAGAATTATCCGGAGAGGAACCAGAAGATACGATAAAAACAGACAGCCTGTCCTTTGATAAAGATCTGAAGGAAATAAAGAGAAGAGCATCCATTCAGTATTATCCTCTTCATATAAAAGACGAAGAAAAAGAAAAAACTGTATCCGCAAAACCTGGTACCATAAAAAGAGATAACCAGGGATATGATACGGCACCATTTGAAAGAAAATTACAAAAAGAACTGGGCTCATTTGCAACAATTCAAAATGACTGGGATATTGATGGCCTCAAAGGAGAAATTCCGACAACTAAAGAGTTAAATCAGATTTTCGGGGAAGTAATTGCCGACAAATCTGTTCCCTGGGAATATATAATTGACGGCTGTTACTCCAGAGCTCATGTGACATGTGAAAAATTTCTCGAAAAAGGCTATAACTGTGCAAAAATGTATGTCATTATAGGAGAACCTTCTATGGATGAGCCTACCTATCCCTTCCCTCCCTGGAGACTCCGCAGTGAAAATAAATTCATGAAGGCAGAGTGGTGGTATCATGTTGCAGCCATGAGCTTTGCAAAAGATGAAAAAACAGGTGAAATAGACGGTTACATAATAGACCCGGCAGTAAATAAAAAGCCTCTTAAAGCTTCCGAATGGATAAAATCAGTATGGACAGGGGATTTCCCGATTAAATTCGATGTAACCAATGCAGATGTTTACGACCCGCCGACAGACAATCAAATGTACCCTGTACCTGAAGATTTTTCAAAAGAAAAATTTGACAAACATCTGGAAGATGCAAGAAAAACTAACAGAGAATATACGGAATTTATGAAAAAAGTAAAAGAAGATTATTATGCACACCATCCGGAAGAAACACATGAAGCCTGATAATCTTTCAATATTTCCCGGCCTGTCCACTTTCGAAACATATCTGGGAGTAGATCCCTTTGAAGAGATTGACCATGTTACCTGGCTTACCTTTACGGAACAGTCACTTTTGGAGGTTACGGGAGGAAAGGTTTACTATGACGGACTGGGAGAACTCAATAAATTAAGGGATAAATTTTCCTGTTATCCTGAAGATATATGGCTTTATAAAATGGCCTGTCAGTGGCAGAGAATTTCCCAGGAAGAGCCTTTTATGGGCCGGTGCGGTGATGCAGGAGATGAAGTGGGATCTCATATTATTGCTGCCAGGCTCGTCAGGGATATGATGAAACTATGTTTTATTATGGAAAAGAAATATGCACCTTATAACAAATGGTTCGGCTCTGCCTTTAAAAACTGAAAATAGCTGAAAAATTATTGCCTGTCCTGAATAATATACTGAAAGGCCCGGACTGGCAGGAAAGAGAAAAATATTTATGTGAAGCTTTAGTTATTCTCGGAGAGATGCATAATAACCTCGAAATTACAAAACATATTGAAGTAAAAATCTCAAATTTCTTTGAAAGACCTTACAGGGTCATAAATGCCGGAAGATTTTCAGAAATTATCAGAAAGGCAATAAAACATGAAGAAGTAAGGAATATCAAATTCCCGATAGGATCGGTAGAGCAGTTCATTGACTGCACAGATCTGTCTGATAATATTAAATTAACAGGACTGTTAAAAATTCTTTATAAATAGTTTTAACTTCTATCTGGAGATTAATTATGAAGTCATATAAAATTTTATTATTACTCATAGTCCGTTCACTCACTGCTGTTTCACAGGCAGATAATATCCCCTTTAAAAAACTCATCTGGTGTGCTTTATTTTTCTACCTCTGCTGTCCCTGTGTTCATGCAAAACAGGTGCATCATTATGTCTTTTTTGGCAGAGACAGGGAGAGAATTACAGACCTGTCTTTTCTTAATACAGAAGCCCTGGAAGGCGCTCAGGTGACTTATACATGGCGTCAGCTGGAGCCGGAAAAGGATAAATACGATTTTACCGCCATTGATGAAGATCTGGCATTTCTGACTTCAAAGGGAAAGAAATTATTCATTCAGCTTCAGGATCTTTCTTTCAGTGAATCCAGGATTAATGTGCCTCTTTATCTTTTACAGGAAAGACAATACAACGGAGGAGCCGGTAAACAATATAGTTATGAAGACGGACATGAGGATCAGGCCCTTGTGGCCGGATGGGTGGCAAGACGGTGGGATCCTGCGGTGCAGGAACGGTTCCACAGACTGCTCCTGTCTCTGGGGAAAAAATTTGATGGTATTATTGAAGGTATTAATCTGACGGAAACGGCTGTTGATTTTGGGGACTCAGGCATGCTGTTCCCTGAAGGCTTCTCGTGTGAAAAATACCGTGACGGAATAATCATAAATATGAAATTTTTGAAGCTGGCCTTCCCCGAATCGGTTGTCATGCAGTATGCCAACTTTATGCCAGGAGAATGGCTGCCTGATAATGATAAGGAATATCTAAAATCGATTTATAAGGCAGCAGAAGAATTTAAAGTAGGTGTGGGCGGCCCGGATTTATTGCCATATAAAACAGGACAGCTTAATCATTCCTATCCTTTAATCAGAGATGCAGCGGGAATTATTCCAACAGGAATAGCCGTTCAGGATGGAAATTATGAAGCTAAAGATCCAGTAACCGGTATGGTCATAACAATTCCTCAACTCTTGAATTTTGCAACGGAATATCTGAAAGTTGATTACATTTTCTGGTGTATTCAGGAGCCTTTTTATTCCAGACAGGTGATACCCTTTTTCAATGAAGGTAATGATAGCAGACTTTTTCGACAGATCTTTAAAATAAATTTGATTGTGTTAACCGGCACAGATTTAATTACTTAAACATGTTAATATATGATTAGAAAGAGCAGAAATCCCACGGCAATAGAAAGGTGTGTTGAATTTTGATAAACGAAAAAGTCTCCGCTATCAATCAGGAGAATATTTACGGCTACTCCAGCATAGTGCTGGTGGATGATAGCCCAGGCAGTGCAAGTCTGCAGTGGCCGCCAGAACAACTGTAATTTTATAAGGAATAGTATTAAAATTTAATGGCTAGAAATATGTTGATGTATAACTCCTGAACGGCTAATCTCAATAAAACCTGAAAGGATATTTTGCAGAAATTACTCTGTTTCTCCAACCAGAGGCTATACCTCTCTCTTTTAGATTCGTCACGCACCGAGTGACGAAATTATAATTTTTTCTCAAATTCTATAAATGCTTCTTCACTCAGTTTGTCCCACTGAGAGAATTCATCATATAAACCTGTATCATCTTCAGGTATTTTTGTTTCTTTTGATTTATTCTTATTCATCTTTTATCCTGATTTTCTTTATTTCATTGAGAGATAATTTTGTTATTCCAGAAATATCTTCTATAGAAAACTTTGAACGGAGAAAAGGTGAAGAAAAATCTATAGTCAAAGATCTTCGCAATAATTATCACGAGGAAACGGAAAGTTATGAGCATTATGCTTTGAAGTTTATGAAAGAAACAATGACACTCGGAGGGATTATTAAAGGCCCCGGCGGTCAGCCTGCCATGTATGAATGCAAAAACGGAAACAGTAAAGACCCGGGAAATTACGGGAAAGTGGATAAACCTCAATTTTTATGGGCATCGGCCTGGTATCTTTATACCCTTTATAATCTGCTCGGATACAGAGAAAACGAATGGAATATAAGTTTTTCCCCTTATATTCCGCAAGGACAGGATAAGACAGAATATGAGATTATTGCCGGAGGTAAGCAGGTAAAAGTCGAAAATAAAGAAAAGGGAAATTATATTCAAGATATAAAATATGACGGTGTCTCCTGCCCTTCTGCAGTGATCCCGGAAGATCCTTCGCCGGGAAAGAGAGTGGAAATCACAGCCGGTAATCCCGAAAATCCTTACATATCTTCCGCCGGGTCAATTCTGCTGAAGCCGTCTTTCGATAGATCTTCAGGGAAATTTAAATTTACTTTAAAATCATTCCCCGGGCATTTCACCGGTACAGAGATCGTCTCACCGCGGAAATTAAAGACCATATCATTAAATGGAAAAGACTTCGACGGAAGTTATAAGGTCAACAAAAAAGATGGGATTTACATAATAAACATCAGTTATTCTCAGGAGAATGAGAATGATACATTCGAACTTCAATTTGAGTTGCCTGAGTCGGGAAGTCACTAAAAATTCTTTATAAATAATTTTTATTCTGCCGGTAATGACAAACAATATAGAGATTTTTGTAATGAGCAAATTATAATCCGCTCAAAGAATATTATGAAAATCTCCCGGGAATTTCATTACCGCAATAAGGGCATTTATTTTCTCTTACAAGATTCTTACAAACCTGCATGCCATATCTTTCTATAAGAAGTTTTCCGCAGGCATGACAGCAGGTATTTTCACCGGCATGACCCGGCACATTTCCCAGATATACATAGTGTAGTCCATTATTCAGTCCTATTTGTCTCGCCTTTTCAAGGGTTTTAACAGGGGTGGGACTGAGACGGGAAAGCTTAAGATGGGGATAAAATCTGGTAACATGCCAGGGAGTATCCCTGCCGGCATTATCTGCAATCCATGAAGCAATATGTTCCAGTTGTTCATCATCATCGGAATAAGAGGGAATTACATTTGTGATAATTTCCACATGAATGCCGTATTTTTTGGCTTCTGTAACCCTTGAAAGAACAGGCGTAAAATCATCAACATGGCATATTTCTCTATAGAATTTTTTCGAAAACCCCTTTATATCCACGCGAAAAGAATCAAGACAGGGAGCAATCATATAAAGAGCTTCTTCAGTCATATAGCCGTTTGTAACATAATTTGTCAAAAGACCTGCTTTTTTTGCAAGCTTCGCAGTTTCAAGGGTATACTCAAACCACAGAGCCGGTTCGTTATAGGTCCAGGATATACCCTTGCATCCTTCCCTTAAAGCAATTTTCACGGATTTTTCAGGGGAAATGAAAGGATAATTATTGATTTCCTTCATCACATCGACAAAAGTAAGGTCAAAATTCTGACAGCCGGGACAGTAAAAATTACATCCCACGCTCCCAGTAGAAAGCCATAGAGACCCGGGATAAAAATGATACATAGGTTTCTTTTCTATAGGAGATATTGCCTGTGAGGCGACTCTTCCGTATATGACCGAATAAAGCTTACCTCCGTCATTATACCTGGTTTTGCAGTAACCGCTTCTTCCCTGTTGAATAACACAGCGTTTTTCACAGATATTGCATCTGCATTTATTGCCATCAAGTTTATCGTAAAGCATGGCCTCTTTATATAACTTTTTCATGGGTCAGTTACAAATTTTATCCAGCCCTGATAAAATAAAATCTCCATATTTACCTTTACTGTTGGAGTGATTGAAAACTTTTATGACAGAGCCATGCCTTT
>DAIOEN010000186.1:0-7670 GCA_036746235.1 Vulcanimicrobiota bacterium
AAAAAACTAATTTTTCTTCTCCAGAGCCTGCCAGGCAGAAGCTTTTTATGGATACCCTTTTACCTGTTACGGTAATAAGTTATAAAATACACTATAAATATTACTGATGAATAACAGTAATACGGTCATCAGTTTTATTGTCCCATGGCACTTTACCGGCTTTAAAATATTCAAAAAACTCATCCTGACAGGAACCTATTCTTTTTCTGTCTTTTGCCGTATCAAAATCCTTATGCCTTCCCATGGTTTCATTTACAAAGATAAAATATTCCATGTTATCATCCATTTCTTTTCCTTCTACTGTAAGAGAAACCAGTCTGTGACAGTCCGGTTTTGAAGGATCATACGTGTATTTTAAAGAACCTGCAGGGATGGCAAGTTCTGTTGCGCCGTCGGAAAGACACCTTTCTATATGCTGTATTATATACTTACCTTTTATGGTGAGTGTAACAAATCCTTCTTCCGTAAAAGGGAGAGCACTGTAGAGATCTTTTTTTGTAACAGGACCTGCTTTTATATTGCCTCTCAATGTTCTGGAATTACATATGCCACAGGGAGCACCGGATTTTTTCCAGATTGAATCTGCATGTATCTGATTTAACTTACCCATAAATCTATGGCCATATATGAGATCTTCAGACGCTTCTCCCATAATTTCAGAGCCGACCTTTTCAGTTTCTTCAATATAAGGAGCAATAATTTTCTCTATTTCCGGATCGGGTGGTATTTTATCTGTAATGACAGGAATAAGACAGGAACTGTAACTTACTATTTTTTTATTCTTCATATAGAGATCCAGCTTCCCCAGATATTTCCCCTGAGAGCCGGC
Source organism: Vulcanimicrobiota bacterium (assembly GCA_036746235.1). Classification (GTDB taxonomy): domain Bacteria; phylum Vulcanimicrobiota; class SpSt-956; order SpSt-956; family JAKJGF01; genus CALARM01. The sequence continues at coordinate 830 of DAIOEN010000186.1, forward strand.
CTGAACAATTATAGTATTTCCAACTTTTCTGGCATGTTCCAGTTTAGTGTGACTGTGTCCTCCTACTATAATATCAATACCTTTAACTTCTGCTGCAAGTTTTTCATCTTCACCTGCTCCGAGATGAGAAAGGACTATTATAAGATCTGCTCCTTTCAATTCAGGAAGAATTTTTCTCACTGTTTCTGCAGAACCTTTAAATTCAAGACCTTCTCTTCTGGATTTATCTACATAGTGTGCTATATCAGGCGTATCAAGACCTATAACTGCAACTTTTACATCTTTCATTTCTTTAATTATATACGGTTTTACTCCATCCATAACCTCTCCGTCAGAAGTTTTTATTATGTTTGCACCGAGTACCGGTGTATTCAGATTATCCATCATGGATTTAAGGTCATCCAGCCCCCAGGCAAAATCATGATTTCCCAGTGTTATTGCATCAAAACCGATCTGTCTAAAAGCATCTGTAACAACTTTTCCTCTGGAAATATAGGAAATCATTGTTCCTTCTGCTATATCTCCTGCATTCAAAACTATTGTGCCGGCAATGTCTCTTTCTCTTTCCCGATCAATTAATGCCTTCAAACAGGCAATTCCTCCTGTCTTACTATCCCGGGAAATTTCCGGATCTAAAAAAGGCTCAATTGCTCCGTGGAAATCATTTATATGAAGTATATGAAGTTTTATAAGGGATTTATCAGTCCGTACATCAGAAGAAGACTGTGATATTTCCTGGGAAAATACATATCCTGAAATAGATATTAAAAAAATTACAGAAAAAAATATTTTGTGAAAATTAAACATTTCATTTCCTCCACCATGAAAAATTCTGAACTATTATCGAGCTAAGGATAATATTACCATAAAAAACTTAATTTTAAAGATATTATATAAAGATTCTTCGAATATATACAATATAATCCTTCTTGGATTAAAATATAGGCATGGGAAAGAGTATATGGGGAAGAGTATAATAGAAAAAACAGACATGCAGAAAGTGGAAGTGACACAATAATGAAAATAGAAATATCGGAAAAGCTATACGAAGAGTTAAGAAAATACATGGACATATGTGAAGAAACCGATGTATCCGGATTTGTTAATAAAGCCCTGAAAATGTTATATCAAAAGAAAAACGTTATAAACCATATAACTTTTTCCGTATCGGATCTTAATAAATCCATTGAATTCTATAGTAATGCACTGGGGGCAAAGCTTCTGGTAAAAGGAGAAAAACTTGCTTATTTCGATCTTAACGGCCTATGGATTGCTTTAAATCTTCAGAAAGACATAAAGAGAAATGAAATAAACGAATCATACAGCCATATAAGTTTTTCCATTGATGAAAAAGATTATGAAGAAATTCTCGGAAAATTAAAAAATCTGGATGTAAAAATTTTAGAAGGAAGACAGAGACACATAGACGAAGGTTCGTCTATTTATTTTGAAGATTATGACGGACATAAATTCGAATTTCATACGAAAACAATGAAAGACAGAATAAATTATTACAGGAAAAAGAGAAATAATTTCATATTTTATTAGAATAGTTACAAAAAATAATGGCTGGAAACCACTATTCAGAGCGTATCAGAAAAATCGAAATAATTAAAGGTAATCAAGTTCTGCAACAAGATTCTTATCAAATGTTTCAAATAATCTGTCATAGAACATTGTAATTTTTCTGCCTGTAAAAAAGCTGTAAAAAAACAGACTCAGAAGCCCTGCAGCAGAAAGTATTTGAACGACAGTACATATATTACCGACGAGCCACATATAACCGGCATGAGGAGTAAAAGCAAGAACCCAGTAGAATAGATCTATAACAAAGGCAAAAACAAGAGATATAATTAAAGGTTTTGCCACAGAGGTAATTCTGTCTGCATTATTAAAGAGTTTTCTGTTGAAATCTTCTTTTAATTCTCTGTATCTTCTTCTTTCAATAACCTCAAAAGGTTCGGACTTTATCTCAACTGCACCGGAGGTATTTTTCTCGAAAAATATATTTTTCACTGCTGAATGTCCGGGAACAGCCCCCTTTACTCCGGGAATAAATGGCTTCTTTGCGACACATTCTTCATGAACCGAAAGAAATTCATCTGAACCTTTCCTGTGAAATATATCTTTAAACATTTTCTCTTCTTTAACCATAAAAATCATCCTTTCGAATAAATTGTATTTTATAAATACATAATATTATATTAATAATATTTTGTCAATACTTTTACGTAAAACTACAAAATTAAATACTAAATCTTCATCATACTACAAATTTCTCATATCGATACAGACACTATGCAGTTTTTACCTGACATTGCCGGAGCAGTGCTCATCCCAAAGCAGACTATTATGTTTAAGCCACATAGGGGTTGGTTTTATCACCGGAGCATCAGAAGAGAAAACAACCGGCAGACAGGCTTCACTCATGAGAGGTCTGGTTAACGGAGGCGCAAATGCTGCAGCCGCATATTTAGGTTCCACAGGGAATATCAGAACAGGTATTCTTATTGACAGTGCTATTTTTGCCGCCCGCGGAGCAATAAACCCTCGCGACAAAACTGCAGTAGAACTGATGTAGATTTTACATAGTTCAATAAAAATGAGCAGGAGGCTCTGATAAGTAGCCTCCTGCTCATTTTTCATTCTTATCTAATAAGAGTACCTATTTTACTCTTCTTAAAACACTGGCCAGATTAGAAGCACCGCTTCCTCCTATATTAAAGGTAAGACCTGTTTTTGCTCCTTCAGCCTGGATACCTATGGCTTCTCCCATAAGCTGTTTTGCGATCAATACATGCATGCTTACCCCTGTGGCTCCTACGGGATGTCCTTTTGCTTTGAGGCCGCCGCTCAGGTTTACAGGAAGTTTTCCGCCGGGATATATAAGACTGTGCTCATCTTCCAGAAGTTTCCATCCTTCACCGTCTTTTGCAAGTCCCATGGCTTCAAGTATGAGTATTTCCGTTATAGTGAAACAATCATGGACTTCTGCTACATTTATATCATTTATAGTGAGTCCTGCTTCGTCCAGAGCTTTAGAAATAGCCATTTTTGCGGCTTTGAGTGTATAATTTTCTCTTTTTGACAATTCAAGATAATCGGTCGTATGACCTATACCTGCAAATTCTACAACTTTATCTTTCATTGATTTTGCTCTGTCAGTCGTTGTAAGGACAACAGCAGCAGCACCGTCTGACACGAGAGAACAATCATGAAGATGAAAAAGTCCTGCAATCTGAACATTTTTTTCAGGAGGAAGATTTAATATATCCTGCCAGGTAAGATCTGAAGGCATATGGGCAAGGGGATTTTGCTTTGCATTCTTATAGGCCTTCGCCGAAGACATGGCAAGCCATTTTCTCATCTGTTCATCTGTATATCCATAGTGTTCCTTATAGCCTGTTGCAAATTTGGCAAAAAGCCCCGGAAAGGTTTCACCTTTACTTCCTTCTGTAGGACAGTAGGAAGCCATGCCGAGAACCCTCATCATATCTCTTGTTTTAAGTTCAGTCATTTTCTCCGCACCTATAACAAGGACATTTTTATATCTTCCTGCGAGTATGGAATAAACCCCTTCATAAACAGCAGCAGAAGAAGAAGCACAGGCGTCTTCTACTTTTGTTACAGGTTTAAAACGAAGATCGGGGTGAATATCTATTGCTACGGGAGCAAGATGTTCCTGGCCGTTAAAACCGCCGGAGCTGAAATTTCCTACATATATGGCATCAATATCTGCCGGTTTAAGTCCCGAATCCTCTATAGCGCCTTTTCCTGCTTCTATTATGAGATCATAGATAGATTTACCGTCAAGTTTACCAAATTTTGAATTATATGTTCCAAGAATACTTACGTTCATTTCTCTTTCTCCTCTCGGTATTCGTAACGCGTGACGCGTGACGCGTGACGCGTGACTAATTTACTCTGATTTCACAGATGAAATCTTTTTCTCTAATTCTTCGATTTTGTCGTCCAGATAATTAATTCTCTGTGAAAGTTCGTCTATATCGCTATGAGTGGGAAGTTTCATATTTTTCATATAATGTTCCGTCATTTCGTGGAACATTTTCTGAAAACCTGTGGAAGTTTTAAATATTTCCCAGCTATATCCTGCAAATCCCGGCATTCTCATAATTTTTTCCAGCATATCGCCGGTATTTTTCATCCAGTCACCATAAAATTTTTCATAAGTTTCGGGTTTCCATGCCTCGGTGGCAAGCCCCATAGAACTTTTCATCATATTTATATTGGCATCCATCCATGATGAGTAAAAATCTTTAAAAAAATTTGCACTATCACTCATTAATTTAACTCCTTTATGTCCGTACCATCCACGCGTCACGCGTCACGCGTTACGCTTCTAATTTCCATGTCTCAAACCGCCGTTTACGTCGATTGTTATCCCGTGGATTGCTTCATTTTTAATACAGAATTTCACCGTATCCGCTATTTCAGAAGGTTCTATAAGTCTGCCTATAGGCACATCTTTAAGTATCGCATCCAGGGCTTTCTGATTCATTCCCTTTACCATTGGAGTTGCCACAAATCCCGGAGCAATACATACACATCTTATGCCCTTTATATTTCTCCTGTGAAATTCACTGCATATAACCTTTGGCATAATATCAACTGCTGCCTTTGTGGAAGAATAGTTTATCTGTCCTGCCACACCGGCTCTGTTTACAGAAGATACTGTAAAGAGAATTCCCTGAAATCCGCCGTTTATCATTCTTTCCGTTGCTTCTCTTATGGTAAGAAAAGTACCTGTAAGATTTACGTCTACAACCTGTTTGAATGCATCAAGACTCATGGTACGTTTTACTTTACCTGTTTCCTTATCTGTGGAAGCAAGAAGAGAATCTTTTATAATGCCGGCACTGGGGAAAACTACATTTATTTCGCCGAATTCTTTTACCGTTCTGTCCATAAGGTCTGCAACGTGCTTTTCATCTGTTACATTACAGAGTGTTCCTATAGCAGTTCCCCCTGCTTCTCTTATTTCCCTTACGACTCTTTCTATATGTTCCTCACTGAGATCGCCGATAGAAACCTTCATGCCTTCCAGGGCAAGATCCTTTGCAAGGGTTTCTCCTATACCGTTTGCTCCGCCTGTAATGACTACAACTTTTCCTCTGAGTTCCATAAAATTTACATCTCCTTTTTTATTCGTGACGCGTAACGCGTAACGCGTAACGCGAAACAGTTATATTAACAAAAATTCTCACGATCTGTTTGCCATCCATTCCACAGCCTTCGGCCAGAGTTTCTTTAAAGCCTTACCGCTTACGGAAAGACCTATATGGCCTGCGGGAGTAGTCAATAATTCTTTGTCTTTGCTGCTTATATGCTCTCCTATAGGAATACTTGACGACGGAGGGACAGATGTATCTTCATCTGCTACAATATTAAGGAAAGAACAGGTTATATTTTTAAGATCAACCAGTTTATCACCTGTGACAAACTGGTTTTTATACAGCAGATTTTGCTGAAAACAGTAAGTCATAAATTCTGTATAAGCTCTTCCGGGAACATCTACTGTGTCATTAATCCATTTCTCCATGGCAAGAAAGAGTTCTACGAACTTATCATCTTCCACTCCCCTGAAAAAACCTGTTGCTTTATCAATAGGGCCGAGGGGATTCAATGCAAGAAAAGATGAAGCAAGAAGCCATCCGGGACAATTACCGTATTTTTGCGCAATCTCTTCCACTGGCATTTCTTTAGCCCATTTAAAAAGAATTCCTTCATCTTTACTGCAGTCAAAAGGAGTTGCCATAAGAATTAAATTCTTAATCTTTTCCTGATGAAGAGCAGTATAAATTAAGGAAAAAGTTCCTCCCATGCAATAACCGAGCAAACTTATCCTATCAGAACCGCTTATTTCTCTGACCTTATCGACCATCCTGTCCAGATAAAAATTTATATATGTATCAAGGCCGTTTTTACTGTCACTATCAGTGGGAGTTCCCCAGTCTATGAGATAAACATCAAAACCACTGTTAACAAGCACTTCCACAATACTTCTTCCAGGCAACAAATCCACTATATAAGGTTTGTTGACAAGGGCATAACTTATAAGAACAGGCGTTTTATAGAGCTGTTCTTTTACCGGCTTATATCTTATTAATTTAACCTTATGTTTTCTGTAGACTATCTGTGACGGGGTCTGGCCGACTTTAATATCGGGAGGAGATAAAAGCAATTCATTAAACCTGACAAATCTTCTGACATTATCAGAAGTTTTCTCAACTATATCTTTCTGTGCATTCATTACTTCGTCCATAAAAGACATAATCATATTAAAAATCGAGAGGTGACCGGTATGTTTTGTACCATTCACCTCTCATATTCACCTCTCATTATTTTGCTTTATTCATTTCACCGAGTTTTTTAGAAAATTCTTCCATATGTTTTGAAGAATTTTTAAAGGTATCGAACATAAAATTAATGCTTTTTTCCTGATTGGATTTAAAGGTATCGGAAAATTCCTGCATTTTTTTCTGATACTCATCGAAATTTTCTTTCCAGAGTTTCTCCATTTCACTTCTGAACTGGCTGTTTGTTATACTGTATTTTTCAAAAAGACCTTTCATTGTTTCAAGACCTTTTTCACTGTTATCAGAGTAAAATCTGGAAACTTTTACTAAATTATCCATATATGCATCTACATTCTTTTTTGTATGGCCTTCCATTTCTTTCTGAACTTCCAGGGTATTTTTAATATTTGCCTCTATCATTTCTTTCAGCATTGCAGCAAAACCTTCCTGAAACTGCTGACCTGAATTAAGAGAATTTTTATAGGCCTCCATAACCATATTTGACATATCATTCCAGTAATTTA
>DAIOEN010000186.1:7770-9539 GCA_036746235.1 Vulcanimicrobiota bacterium
AGAGAATTTTTATAGGCCTCCATAACCATATTTGACATATCATTCCAGTAATTTAACTGTGCGTTGAACATTTTTTGTTCCTCCTTGTTTTTATTTATTATTTAATGTAATCATATTACATCAACTTCATGAAAATGTCAATAGTTTTTTACGCAAATGCGAAAAATATTTTTCGCATTGCAACATAAAAAAACAAAGGTCTACAAAAAAATCATTAGCAATCCTTGTAAAACAAAGAGAAATAGAGGCATATAAAAATTGTCTAAAAATCACGCAATCACTAAAAAACAATAAATTTATTTAGCACAAGCACAACAATACAGATAATAAAGGATTTTATTCTTTTAGAAAGAATCTTAAAAATTATTGTAAGGTATGGAGCACTTTTGAGCACTTTTCGAATAGGCTCTTATTACCGTCACAGATAAAATGGTTATTAATTTACCTGGTGCAGTATTTAGTTTTATGATTTATTAAGGTTTAAGTGGTTATCACGCGCTACTGGTTTATATCACTGCGCATCACGCATCACACATCACGCATTACGAGGTATTTATTTTGTTTGTAACACTATCACTTATTATTTTAATGATACTTATCAATGCCTTCTATGTTCTTGCGGAATTTGCCACTGTAGGAGTAAAAAAATGGAAAATAAAACAACTGGCAGAGGAAAAAAACAGATTTGCCATGTATATGCTCCCCATAGTGGAAGATAACAGAAAAACAGATCAATATATTTCTATATGTCAGATTGGAATAACACTTTCAAGCATTATAGTAGGTGCTTTAAGCCAGTCTGCTCTGACTCCAGTCGTCACATCTATTCTTATAAAATATGGCAATTGTCAGGAAAGCCTGGCTCTTTCTGCCTCTGTTATAACAGTGTTAATATTTTTTACAATAACACAGATGTTATTCGGAGAGATTATACCAAAAACCATTGCCCTTCAGTATCCGACAGCATGTGCTATTTATACCGTGCTGCCTATGAAATGGTCTGAATTCCTGTTTTCCTGGTTTATATACATATTGAACGGCAGCGGTATATTAATTCTCAAATTGATGAACGTTCCTCTCACGGGTCACAGACACATTCATTCTCCGGAAGAAATAGAAATGATTATTACAAAGAGTTACGAAGGAGGATTTATTGAAACATACGAACATAACAGACTTACCAGGGCTTTAAAAATCACGGATATAACGGCGAGAGAGTTGATGATAGCAAGAAATTATATATCGGCTATTCCTGCTGAAATGGCGGTAGAAAAAATTATTCAGAAGATAAAAAAATCCCCCTATACAAAACTGCCGGTCTACAGAGAAACTATTGATAATATAACAGGCATATTGCACACGAAAGAAGTGCTCAACAGACTTATAAACAACGAAAAGATAGACAGCCTTGACAGCATATTAAAACCTGCGATTTTCATACCTGAAAGTATGAAAATTGACAGATTGATTAATATATTTCGGAAAGAACATTTTCAGCAGGCCATAGTAATAGATGAATACGGAGGTACGGCAGGGCTTATAACAATGGAAGATGTGCTTGTAGAAATTCTGGGAAATGTGGCAGATGAATTCAAGCATAATATAAAGAAACCGGAAAAATTACCTGACGGAACTATCAGATTGCCGGGTATATCAAGAATCAGTGAACTGGAAACATTACTCGGTAAACATGTAGAAGGAGACTCTATTACAGCAGGAGGATATATAATAGATTTTTTAGGCAGATTTCCGGAGGAAGGAGAATGTCT
>DAIOEN010000186.1:9639-14291 GCA_036746235.1 Vulcanimicrobiota bacterium
CAGGAGGATATATAATAGATTTTTTAGGCAGATTTCCGGAGGAAGGAGAATGTCTGAATATAGAAGGCGTAGAATTTAAAATAGAAAAGGTTTCAAAGAATAAAATTTTATCTTTGTTAATCTGTTCTGAAGAACAGAAAGATGACATTGAATAGAAAGGATACCGTGTTACCATATTGATTTCAGTTACTATAATAGCGACGCTTTTAATATTAAATGCTCTTTATGTGGCAGCTGAATTTGCTGTAGTCAGTTCTTCGAGACTGATTATAGAGAAAAAAGCCCTTGAAGGACATATTATTGCAGGAATTCTGCATAAAACACAGTCAAATTCTTCTCTTATGGATCAATATATAGGTTCTGCCCAGATGGGTATAACGGTTGCAAGCCTTGCCATCGGTATGTACGGCGAGCACATACTTGCAGAATGGTTTCACAGCTGGCTTATAATAGCCGGTATCCCTCAGTGGATTTCGTCCCACGGAATAGCAAGCATTCTTTCTGTAATTTTTTTAACTTATTTTCATATAGTCATGGGAGAAATGATACCTAAATCACTTTCTCTTCAAAAACCTGAAACAATGGCAATGATTGTCACACCATGTATTATCATTACAAAATATTCTTTTTATCCGATAATCAGAGGTATTAATTATTTATCAAATACCATGATAAAACTTATGGGAATTAAAAGAGATGTCACAGCAGGAGAGAATTATACATCGGAAGAACTGGAATTTATTGTAAAAGAAAGCCAGAAAGAAGGACTGTTAAAAAAAGAAACAGGGGAATTTTTTCGGGAAATATTAGATTTCAAGTCTCTTACAGCATGTGAAATCATGGTGCCAAGAATTAAAATTACCGGTATCCCCTTTGATATAGATAAAGAAGGGTTAAAAAAAATACTCTCCGAAAACCTTCATTCAAGATATCCTGTATATAAAGAAAATCTGGATCATATCACAGGAATGCTTCACATGAAAGATATTATTGAAATACTTGAAAGAGAGGGAAAAGGTGAATTAAAAAAGATTCGCCCTTTACCCTATGTACCGGAAACAGTTACCCTTGACAAAATTCTTGCTGCTATGGGTGAACATAACACTCAGATGGCCATTATTCTGGACGAATACGGAGGCACAGCCGGACTCGTAACGATTGAAGATATATTTGAAGAAGTTGTAGGAGAATTTGACGAAGGAAAAATAAGCGAATATCTGTATAAAGATAAAAAAGGAAATCTTCATGTACCGGGCACAGTGAGACTTGATGAAGTAGGAGATTTTTTCAAATTGGATTTAACCCATGAAGATGTTACTACAGTAAGCGGCCTCATTCTGTCTTTACTTGAAAAACCTCCTAAAATGGGAGATACTGTATCATATAAAAGTGTAAAATTTAAAGTGACAGCCCTGGAAGGATATGGAGTAAAAGAGTGTGAAGTATTACAGGTACAGGATTAAGATTTCATACGAAATTTTTCAGCTTCTTTAATAGCATCGGATAACCCTCGTGGGAAATTATCTACATAGAACGGAAGTCCCGAACCTTTTTCTGTTCCCCTGGAAAGGCCTTCAGGGAGCAATGAACTGGGGCCTTCATGGTACATATCCATATAAAGGGTTATATGATGTTTTTTGCTTCTGCACATAAGTTCATATCCATCTATGATATGACCGTCAGGGCCTGTGCCAAAACTTCCTGTTCTATGAAAATCAAAGGGACAGCCGCACTCACATTGAAGTGTGGCCAGATAGTCAAGCTGTCCGTCCTGGAGGCACACAGGTATAGGATTTGTTTTATCGTAACCGAACATACCTTCCGCTCCTGTAACAGTGTCTTTCTGAGAGTCAAGGGAAGGGAGAAGAGAAGAAGTTAATTCTATGGCTTTACGCTGGCAGTTAACTCCTTCTTCGTATTTTCCCTGAGCAGACAGAGCCATAGCTTTTCCTGTCCACGCATCTATATGGTTCGGTTCAATAGCCAGAGCTCTGTCATAACAGTCAATTGCTTCATCAAGTCTGCAAAGAGCGGCAAAAGCCATGGCTCTTGTAGTCCAGGTATTTGAATTACCTGTATCTATAACCAGGATCTGCTCGGTACATGTTATAACTTCACCGTATTTTCCCAGTCCATATAAGGCAAATGCCTTACCTGTAAGGGCTTCAAGGTTCCCCTGCTTCAGGGTAAGGACTTTATCATAGAAACTGATTGATTCTTCATATTTTTCCTGTCTTGCCATGGTTAAAGCTTTTCCGTTAAGACCATCTATATCTTCCGGTTCAATATTCAGAAGTACATCAATAGTGTCGATTACTTCTTTATACATACCAAGGGAAAAAAGGAGAGTGCTCTTTTTCTTCAATATAAATATATTGGCAGGTTCCAGTTCCAGAATCTGATCATAACACCTGAGAGCACCGTTATAATCTCCTCTTAAAATAAAAACTTCTCCCATACGATATAAATCTTTCGGATCGGGAGAAAATAACCTCTTTATAAAATCAAACATTTTAATTATCCAGGCTATCAAGTATTTGTCTGGCTATATATGAAGGAGAATCTGCAAAAGGAATCTCCTCTGCTGCCACAGATCTTATTTTTTCAAGGACAGGTTTAAATTCAGCATTCCGGAACATAGCCGGGTCTTTTTCTAAATCTTCTTTTAATACTGAAAGACACTTCCATCTTACACCATCATAATTACTCGGATCAAGAATTCTGGTTATATGTTTGGGATCTTCCATTACTTCTTTTCTGAATTCTTCTCCATGTTCAAAGGGATATTTAGACATCTTCAGATGAGCCATTGTTGCCCTGGTAGTCCTGGGGTCTTTCAGATCTTCCGGTTTTATTGTTACTTCCGCATCCAGATTATGGGCATTGGGCTGCCTTTCATCCACCCTGGAACGTTCCTGTTCCGAAATACCGTCTTCTCTGTTGGAAACAGCAATAACTGTTATTCCGTCAGGTACCTTTTTACTATCTACATATTTCTTTATAAAGTCAGAGCCTTCGGTAATCTGCTCAAAACCGGGCTTCATAAGGTGTATAATCGGATTGGTACAATAGGTGCTCATTAAAGAAACTTCTTTATACATCTCTTTCATAAGAGCCTTGTTACAGCTATACCATACATTAAAGAAAGGATTAACCATAGAAAACTGCATGCCGGGAAATGTTTCCATAGGATCAAGAATATTTTTTTCCATAAGATCATAGGTAAGGTTGGCAAGTCCTTTCGGAAGGGTCTTATTTATTCCTTTTCCTACAGGAGAAGAAAGGGTTATTACAGTAGAAACTCCGTTTGCTCCGTCATATGTAAAATCACTCTTATCTCCTGCTTTTTCTTTCGGATTAAGGGCAAGACTGTACGATACAAAACCACCCATACTGTGACCTACAAGAACTGCCTTCGGAGCAATAACATCCATTATTTCTTCAGCCACTTTTGCTGCAACTTTCTTATCAGTATATCCTGCCTGTTTCACCTGTTCTGCAAGGGACTTTTCTATTTCTTTTGTTTTTCCGCTGAATGTCTTAAGTAATTCATCTTTATCAGTTTTAAGGAGATCTTCCATCTTATCAATAACACCCGGTATAAGAGAGGCAACTCTGTCTACCCTTTCATCATTACGGCCGTAAAAATCATCCATTCCGAAATAGTCCTTCAGAGCTTCCGGGTCATCTTTCATGGAAGATAAATCTGATAGATGTTTTTTCGAAACTTCCATTCTGGAATTATTTATATTTTCAGATACTAACTGACCTGACTTCTGGAGAGGTTCTCCTTCTTTAATAGTAGTATAGGTAGTCAGTTCCGCAGGATGTCCTGTCTGAAGAGCAGCATCTTCATAGGCTGAAATAGTTTCTTTTCCGAAACCTGTACCATGCACTATAACTACAGGTGTTTCATTTCTTACCATTACCCCGGAGGAAGAAGGCATAGTCAGGGATTTTATTACAGAATTTGCTGCCATCTCTTTCATATGTATAAGGTCGGCCACAAAATTATCTCCCTTTATATTACCAAAGTCAACCTTATCACCGGCCTGTTCTTTTACTTTCCCGCTTTCGGCTTTTGTAAAATACTGAATAAATGTTTTATCTGCACCATCTATCTTCAATTAAATCACCTCATTTTTTATATCGTGACGCGTGACGCGTAACGCGTGACGCGAGGATACAGACGAAATATATTGCTGAATAATAATATAACACAGATATCTCTGTTTTCAAAGAAGTTTATGTTAATAAATTGTTAACTTTACACTCTATTCAGGTTCACAATATTAACATATAGTGAGTAGTGAGTAGTTAAAAGTAAGTAAAATCCAAATTTTCCACTACAACAAAGAATGAAAACTTATCCTCTCTTCACTCTTCACCCTTCACGATTTTCATATTCTGTGAAAAATTTCTTCTCCATATGTATGTCATTTTTTAACGAAATCACTTATTTTCCTTATTACTGCTTCCCATGAAACCGAAGGACTTCATAAAAATATCTCCCATTTCAAAAGGAAGTTTATTAATATCAGTCATTTCCTTCAATCTTTTTTCCATAACATTCCTGTAAGAAAAGTAAGATTCCATGGCCATTGTAAGATAATTCTCAAAAAAATCCTTTGTAAATTCCTGATTGGATCTGA
>DAIOEN010000187.1:0-14208 GCA_036746235.1 Vulcanimicrobiota bacterium
ATAAAAGACTAATTTTTCTTCTCCAGAGCCTGCCAGGCAGAAGCTTTTTACGGGTGCCCTTTTACCTGTTACGGTATTTAGATATTATTTACATAATTTTACCTGATTTTTTTTAAATATTAAAAGTCTCCCCAGGGTTTGTAAAAAATAACCATATCATATTTACAATCGTGACGCGAGGACAATAACCATAATTCGATAGAATTATTTTCTTACAGTCCCTTAATACCAGGATAATATAAATTATTTTTTTTTCTTAAGTCTTTTTCTCCAACTCTCAAGCAAATCAATTAAAAAATTCAATATTCTCTCAATGAAAGTATAATTAACAGGTTCTTCCTGTTGCTCCTGACTGTCCATAACAGGTTCTTTAATTTCCTTAATAGTCTGAACCGGTTCGCTGATCTTCGTTTCTACATGTTCCGGCATCTCTTCAGGCTCAGACCTGAGTGCTTCCAGAGCAGTTCTTATGGCCGGAATATTCTCATATCTTCTATTCGGACTTAATTCCATAGCTTTAAGAATTATATTTTCAAATTCAGGAGAGATATTTGGATTAAATTTCCTGCATAAAGAAAGTGGCAAATCATTAATAGTTCTATCAATTGCATCTATGGGGTGAGTTTTTGTGATTAAATAATAAAGTGTGGCACCGAGAGAATATATATCAGTTCTTTCATCTGTCTGTGTTGTATATTGCTCCATAGGAGAATAATACATCTTTGCTGTTTTAGCCACAGCCAGGGTTTTTGCCTGAGGATCAAATATCTTGGATATGCCAAAATCAATAAGCTTTAGTTTTTTTTCCGGCGTCAGTATAACATTATCAGGACAGAGACCTCTGAAAATTATAGGACTTGGTTTTCTTGTATGAAGATAATTAAAAATATCACATACTTCCAGACCCCATGCAATTACCTGTTGTTCACGGAGAAAATCCTGTGTTTTTTTTACTACTTCACTCAATTTCTCTCCGTAAATATATTCCATAACTAAATATTTTCTTTCGTTACAGGAGAAATAATCCTCAAATTTCGGTAAATTATCATGAGTCAGTTTTAATAATAAATCTGCTTCAAATTGAAATTGCTCTACAGCCTGCTTTCTCTCTGCCAGATTTAAAAAACCCTCTACAAGCAATTCTTTTATAGCAACATCTTTCTTTTCCTCAAGGTCCTTACCTTTATACATTCTGCTTACATGGCTTGTAGCAATAAGAGATTCTATTACAAATCTGTCTTTTAAAACAGTCTGAGCCTTAAGAATTTCATGCTTTTCACCTGCATCTGACATATAAATCCCCTATCCTATTATTTAATATACCGGAATTATATTTATTATCCGTATATATTTTTGCTATACTATCTTTACATAAAAGAGAAATTACTTCACATCAGGATCAACTTTCTTTCTATATATTCATATTTTTAAAGTTAATTCAATTTCAATAACAGATTTTCCTCCTAAAAGTTAAATTAAAAAAAAAAATCATACCGTAGTAGTAAGATTTCGTAAAAAGTCGTAAAAAACAGTATCTTAACTGTCATAAAAAAACACAATCCCCTTTAACTTGTTTTGACCCTGTGTTATAATTATATTTACTGAGTTAAGCATAAATAATACATATATGCTCTCGTAACGCGTAACGCGTAACGCGTGACTGAAGGGAAACCTTTATTATATGCTTATATTATATGCTTATACTCAGGTCAGTAAATATCTATAGTAAGAGGAGGTACTACTTATTATGCGCAGTAATTTCATCCTTCCCAAGGATAAACCTGTTCCGCCTGTAGAAAAACTCGGATTTGGCCAGTATTATACGCCCTACATGTATGTTCGTAGATACAGACAGAACAAATGGGAAGATTCCATTATAACAGATTATGAACTTTTAGCTGTAGATCCTGCTTCTCAAATGTTACACTACGGTCAATTAATTTTTGAAGGACTGAAGGCCTATTATAATAAAGATCAGGAAAAAGTATATTTATTCAGACCTGAAGAAAATGCAAAGAGATATATAAAATCTGCAATAAGGCTCTGTATACCGCAGCTTCCCGTAGCAGATTTTGTAGATTCCGTAAAGGCAGCAGTAAAATTCTCCGGCCCTTATATACCACCATATTCTCAAAAAAATCCCACACCTGCATCTCTTTATATCAGACCATTTTTAATGGGAACTACACCTAAACTGGGAGTAAAACCTGCACAGGATTACGGACATGTAGTTATAACCAGTCCTTCCGGCCCATATTTTGCAGGTGGATTAAATCCGATAAAATTAAAAGTAGAGGAAGTATATACAAGAGCTGCACCGGGAGGTACAGGTGAAGCAAAATGTGCTGGAAACTATGCGGCTTCACTGATGGCAGCGGAAATAGCCCACAGTGAAGGTTATGATCAGGTACTATGGCTTGATGTAACACGAACATATATTCAGGAAGTAGGAGCAATGAATGTTTTTCTGGTAAAAGATGATGTCCTTATCACACCGGATCTGAGCGGCACAATACTTCCAGGTATAACGAGAGATTCCGTTATGAAACTCGCATCTTCTCATTTTGGTATGAAAGTAGAAGAAAGACCTGTTTCTATCGATGAAATAATAAAAGGTATAAAGGAAAAGAAAGTAACGGAAATATTCGGTTCAGGTACTGCTGCAGTCATTACGCCAGTAGGAGCCCTCGGATACAAAGGAGAAAACTTTACAGTAGGGAACGGAGAAATAGGGACTGTAGCAAAAAAGATTTATGATACCCTTATAGGTATACAATACAATGAAATTCAGGTAGATTGTGCAAAAGACTGGATCATTGAAATAAAGGATATATCCGTGAAATAAATTATGAGACAGGGGCGAACAATGATTTGCCTCTGTCATAATTTTAACTCACGGTGAAGAGTGAAGTGGGAAGAGTGAAGCGGGAATGGTTTATTAAGAGGCTGTAAGAAAATAACTCTGGCAAATTATAGTTATTGTCCTAGCGTAACGCTTAAGGCGTCACGCGTTGTGATTATTTTTTACAACACCTGAATGCTTGAGTCGGTAAAATATAAATGGCAGGTTATAATAACTGAATGAACATACTGGATATTGAAAAAGACGAAAGAGGGAAAGTATTAATCTTTTCATTAATGCTTGGTATTCGCACATTCGGTTATACCCTGGGATGGTCTGCCGTACAGACAATTCTGTTAAAAAGACTCGGCATAGACAGCCTCCCCTATTCATTTATTTTCTTTGCCATTATAGGAATGATAGGTACTTTATTTTATCTTTTTTTTGCAGATTTAATTTCCAGACAAAAACTTCTAAAACTATTCTGCAGTGCCACAGGTATAATAATTATCATTTCAGGTCTCTTCATACCATCGGAAGGAAGCAGTAAAGGACTGCTTATATCATGCTTTCTCATACTTGCAGGAAACGGCATAGGCTACTCAACAACAGGTATACAGATATGGACCCTTATTAATGATACATTTACACCTTCACAGGGAACAAGAATTTACCCGATTATTGCTACAGCGCCCCTCATTGGCAGTATTGCAGGAGGTACAGTAATTCCTGTTTTAGTAGACAGTCTCGGTATGAAGAGTCTCATTATCATCTGGGGTATAACGGTAATGATAGTACTGCCGTTGCTGGAAATATTACAAAAATATTACGGAGATGAAATAACATCTAAAACAGCCTATATGGATAAAATATCCAGAAACTTTTTACTGAATTTAAAAGAAGGTTTTTTATTTTCACTCACTTCTCCCCTGGTGAAGGTTCTCGGGTTAATATGTATATTATTCTGGACAGTAGCTTCTCTTAAAGAGTTTCAATATGGAAAAATTATGAGTACAACCTTTCCCACAGAGGCAGAATTAAGCAAGTATTATGCATATTTTAATATATATCTTCATATGACTGTCCTCATATTTCAGCTTATCTTTACAGGGAAAATCATAAAATTAACCGGTGTTTCCTGCGGTTTCTCCATTTTGCCTGTAACAATTTTATCGGGACTTATACTTGTATTTATATCTTTTTCTTTCTACAGCGGACTCATTATGAGATTTGTCTGGGATCTGGTAGCAATGACGGTTCAGGGCAGCATATTTCAACTATCCTTCAATGGTATTGCCGCACCATACCGGGGACGTATAAGGGGATTTCTGGAAGGTTTTATAAATCCTTTAGGAGGTATTCTGGGAGGAGCCATAATAATTATTATTAATAAATGCCTCTGCAATACGCCTGACAGAGCAATTATTACGCTTATAGCCATAGCTTTTTCGCTGTTCTGGGTATTTGTTGCATTAATGACAAAAAAATATTACAGACAGGCTATTATAGAAAATCTTAATAGCAGTGACAGACGAACCTGTATGGATTCAATCGAAATGCTCGTAGAACTGGAAAAATCCGTGGCAATAGAAAAAAGCAGGCAATTTATAAAGGTAGAAGATGAAGAAGTAAAAAGAGTTCTTGAAAAAACGATGAAAATATTGACCTGTGAAGGGAAAAAAGAATCTTCTAT
Source organism: Vulcanimicrobiota bacterium (assembly GCA_036746235.1). Taxonomy (GTDB): domain Bacteria; phylum Vulcanimicrobiota; class SpSt-956; order SpSt-956; family JAKJGF01; genus CALARM01. The sequence goes on from DAIOEN010000187.1 coordinate 4,536, forward strand.
CAATTAAGTATGCCCTTATATGAATCAACTTTTCCCTGTAATTTAAAGAAAGAAAGAGAAAATTATAAGATCAAAAAATTCCGCCATGAACTTTTATAGCACTTATTTACAAAAAAAAATCCAATAATCATTACTCATAAAAATATAACACGATTTTATTAATCTCTTTTATATCAGAAGAAGGATTTTGTTAATCTGTATATAATTTTATATGAGTAATATGAATTTGAAAGGGGATAATTGTATGAAATTGTCGGAAAATAAAAAAGGAGATATACTTTTTCTTGAACTAAACGGAAGGTTTGATGCCACAACAACATCGGAATTCGAAAGTAAAGTAAAAGCCATCATAGGCCAGGGAGAAAAGAGACTGGCCATAGATTTCACAAATCTTGATTATATAAACAGTTCCGGTTTAAGAGTTATTTTAATGGCAGCAAAGGAACTGAAAAAAATTGAAGGTAAACTCGTCCTTTTTGCAATGAAGGATCATATAAAAGAAATTTTTGACATGACAGGATTTACTTCTATTATAAATATAGTAAAGACAGAAGCGGAAGCAGAGGAAAAATTGAAATAAGAAGAGTGAAGTGTGAATGGTGAAGATTAATCTGTTACCGAATTAAGGAAACCGTTATGTATAAGAAAAATTTGTTTTTGATTTTTTTTCTTTTTCTCTTTATTTTATTTTCAGGGTGTCTTGAAGAGGTATCTTCGCCATCAGGCCAGACTCCTGTTTCTTCAGGGAAATCTGCTTATTTAAAGGTCCACTTTATCGATGTTGGCCAGGGTGACAGCATACTGGTTCAGAGTCCCAATAATAAATACATGTTAATCGATGCAGGTGAGAATAGCAGCGGTGATACGGTAGTATCATATCTGAAAAAAGAGGGAGTAGAAAAAATAGATGTTCTCGTAGGAACACATCCCGACGGCGATCATATCGGAGGAATGGATAAAGTAATAGATTCTTTTGAACTCGGCACAGTATATATGCCAAAAGTCTCTAAAAATACAAAAACCTTCGGTGATGTCTTGAAGGGACTCAAAAAAAAGAAGCTAAAAATTGATAAGCCTGTAGCAGGAGAAGATATTGATTTTGACAATACAATAAAGGTGAAGATACTTGCTCCTAACAGCGATAAATATGATGATACGAATAATTATTCAATAGTCCTGAAAGTCAGCTACGGGAAAACATCTTTTCTTCTTACAGGTGATGCGGAAGATGTATCAGAAGAGGAAATGCTGAAAAAGGGTTATGATCTGAAAGCAGATGTTTTAAAGGTAGGTCATCATGCAAGTAAAAGCTCTACGACACCGGAATTTCTCAGCGCTGTATCGCCGAAATATGCTGTCATAAGCGTAGGTAAAGGAAATAAATACGGTCATCCTCATAAAAAGACTATAAAGAGATTTAAAGACGGAAATATTGAAATATATCGCACAGATAAAGACGGTACAGTAGTATTTAACAGTGACGGGAAAACAGTACAGGTAAGTAATGAGTAGCATAATGTGCAATGCATGATTTCACTTTTCACTTTTCACTTTTCACCTGCCCATTACCTTTATCTGTGTAGAAAGGCTGAAATTCCTCCCCTTTATGTCATAATTGACTTCTCCAAAGAAGGCACTGTAACCCTTTTCGGGCTTTCCCATATGGTAACCATATATACCTCCCTGTTCCCGGACCGATTCCGATTCCCATGTAGCATTTCGAAAATCTTTTTCCATTGAACAACTTTTAAATACTGTAACAGAAACAGGTTTTATATCACTCGAAACAGTAAGGTCCGAACCTTTAAGAGAATCTTTAAAATGCCATGCCGGTTCAGGGAATTTTTGTCCTCCTGAAATGGTATAAATAAATGAGGTAACAGTATTAATGACTCTTCCCGTATCTTCAAGCCTGTGGCCGCTGTTCGGAACATAGAGAATCCATTTTGGTCCGGGAAGATCATCCCAGTAAAGGTTTAATCCGTCAAGTGTCCAGTACTGGTCATTCGTACCGTTAACAATAAGTTTCGGCAGAGTTAACTTCTCTCTATAGCTGTAAGGGTCAACCATGGAAAGAAGTCTCCCTCCTTCTTCAGTAGAAAGTTTATCCAGTATGCCCGTATCCCTGTAATCATGTATTTTGTCACTTACTTTTCCGTATACCTTAACCTGCCGTTCCATCTGTTTTTTCATATTAAGCGTATCTATTACCATCGGGACAATAGCTTTAACTCTTCCATCCTCTGATGCTCCTGTAAGCCATGAAGTCCAGCCTCTTTTGGAAACACCTGTTACAATGAATTTTTTTACCTGTGTAAGACCTTCCTGTTTTGTAAAAGTTTCTAAAGTATCCATGGATTTCACAACAGATTTTACCATAGGAAAAAGAAGAGGCCATTCTTCATTACCTGTCTCAAAAAACTTTAAAAAACTATAAGCAATAAGGGCATCTTCTCTTTTTCCATCAAAAAGAGGTTGATTGGGTACATTCCAGAGAACGGCAAGAGGCGTACCACATGATCTGGCAAGAGTAATACCTGCGAGATCAACCATAGAATGTCCATTGCCGCCTGTATTAAACACAGTACAGAATTCGGGATGTTCTACCTTATCAGGATAAAAAACCTGAATCTTATGGTTCCATATAATTCCTTCCCATTTCTGAGACACCATATGTAATTCATAGATTTTTCCGCCTGAAACATCCTTTTCGGAAACCTTTTTCCACATATAGTCAGGCTCAGATTTCTTTATATAGGAAGAAAGATTTGCCATACATTGATTTGAGAGAATAAACATAGAAAAAACCACAATTAATAATGTTTTTTTATACATAAAAACATTCCTTTCATTTTAATCGTGACGCGTCACGCGTGACAGGAGGAACAGTTTTTCTGATTACTGTTCACTGCTCACTGTAATATATTCCCCTGTTAACTTTTATTTCCTCTTATACGTCTATAATTATAGTAATTTAAACTTAAATATGATAAAATTTCTGAAAGTAAAATGTTCTGTTATAAATTTTGCATATAACACATGTTCTTTAAATTTTCACCAAAGTTCTCAGACAAAGGCTTTCAGATGATAACAGATGTACAGAATGACGAATTCAATGATGAATATCTTATAAAAGAGTTTCATCAGGGAAAATCAGATAATTTTTCTATTCTTTTTCAGAGACATTATGTTATGATTTTTAATCTGTCTCTTCGTATGCTCGGCAATTACGAAGAAGCAGAAGATGTAACACAGGACGTATTTATAAAAGCTTATGAAAATCTGAATAAATTCAAGGGTCAGTCAAGTTTTAAAACATGGATTTATAAAATAGGAAGTACTACCTGTATAGATGTTATAAGAAAGAAAAAATCTCTCTGGAATTATCTGTTAAAAATTACTGAAATAAAACAAGTGCAACCGGAATCTGAAGATAAGGGATGGGTTCAGGATGTGCTAAACACACTTCCCGAACGGAAGAGATTACTGTTAATAATGAAATATATACAGGATTTTTCAAATAAAGAAATAGCAGAAATACTGAATTCTACCGAAGGAAGTATTAAGGTGCAGATCTGCAGAGCAAGAGAAAATTTCAAAGAAAAAGCAAAAAAATATTTATAAGTTCTTTTCCAGCGTCACGCGTCACACATCACATTTCCGATAAAAGAAGGTGGGTCTATTGGATTGTAACAGGTTCATAAAAAAAATCCATGATTCTGCAGAAGAAGATAAAAATAATGAAATAATGTCCCATTTAAATCAGTGTTCTCTATGCAAAGAAGAATACAGACTCCTGGAAAACTCTGTAGAAGCACTGAAAAGAGTAGAAACAATAATACCTCGTGCAGACAAAATATGGGGAGAAATCAGCAGAAAAATTTCAGAGAGAAGAAAAAAACCTTCATTTATAGTTTCGCTTTATTATATGCCACAGGCCATATTGATACCTGCATGTATTATCCTCATAATATTTGCAGGAATATTTCTGAGAAATATAAAAAAAGAATATACTGCAAAGGGCGAAATAAAAGAGATATACCGTCTTATGTCAGACAATAATTATACGGCTTCCCTGGAAAAAACCCGGGCTTTGATAAACTCTCCGGGTAACTCAAAAAATTTACCTGAACTTATGTTTATAGAAGGAAAATGTAACGAAAAGCTCGGTAATGAAAAGGAAGCAGAGAAGATATATAAAGAAGTGACAGAAAAATTTCCCGGTACAAATTTCGCTGCAGAAGTTCTTTATATGGAAGGACTCGATTATGAAAAGTCCGGTAATCTTTCGGAAGCAGTAAAGAATTATTCTTATATAATAGATAATTATATATATAAAAAGTTATGGTTCTTTGAAGATATGGCATTAAGGCTGAAAACATGTGAAACAATACTGGCAGAAGAAGAAATGCTGTTTACAATGAGAGGAGATAATAAACAGGCTCAGAGCCATCAGGAAAATCTAAGAAAAATATCTGATATAATCGAAAAATCTTTTCCCGATAAAAAAGAAGAAATCGCAATAAGAGGAGCTGAATTGTTTATAGAAAAAAAGGAATTCCAGAAATCACTGGAAATAGCAGAAAATCTCATCAATCATAAAGATGATCACATAAAAATAAGGGGTATACTGATTAAAGGCAAAAGCCTTTACGGCCAGGGAAAATTTCATGAAGCAGCAGAAGAATTTAAAAAAATAATGAGTGATTACCCATCTGCAGATAAAAATCAAAAAAATAATGCTTTATATTACATGAATAGAATCAATAATTTAAACGATGAACATAAATAATTAATAAATTTCATCGTGGTAATTAAAGTTCAAACCAGCTTGCAATTCTTATTTTAAAGGAATCGCCCCTGAGAGATGTTATCCTCCCCAGTCCGTTTGTATTATATTTAAATACAACTTTACTCATTTTCTGACCGTGAATATAAATAGAATCATTTCCATGTTGATTACCTGTCATATCCGGATTCTGATAGTCTCCGTCCGAAGTCCTGTGACAGTTCAATCCTATAACTGTCCCTGTTACATTTACAGCAGGTTTACCTTTTGCCGAGTTGTAATTTTCAATTACAGTCGTTCCTATAGTATTCATAACAGCCTGGGAATATGGAGGATGAGATATAGGATTATCATCCTTATCGTAAAGAGTCATAACATTGCCGCTTATTTTAATAGTATAATCGGAAAAATCATAATCATTACCATTATATTTAAGTTTGACTCCATTATTAAAACTATAAGTACCTCCACTGTAACTTATGGAGGCAAAATTAAAGGGAGGAGAAGCAGAGGTAATTTCCAGAGTATTACCGGCGGTGTCGGTAAATTCCTTATTCAAAGGAATATTCAGTGTTTCTACAGACCCTGGCCTGTACATTGGCCCTATATCCCAGGGAACTATTTGCAGATCATCACGGGAATAAAGATAACCGTTTATATTATAATACGGTGCCCTTCCGCTGAGCTGCAGTGTGAGATCATCTCCTGAAATTGAAACTATATCATTACTTTCCAATCCATGGAGATAAGCGAGTTTTCCTTTTGTAACCATTGAGCCTTCACCTGTAACTTCACCTTCTATTATTATGTGAGAATCTGCATATATATTTTTATCATTCAAATCAAGAACAATATCCAGATTAGCTTCCTTACAGAGATTTGTCTTCTCGTCTTTATAGTGGAATTTATAACTCTGAAGCCTGAAGGCATTATCCTTTACATCTGAAAGATTACAGAAAATATCAATCCCCTCTTTATAGTCATTTACACCCGGTAATGACGGACCTATATAAATATCTTCAGTAAGTTTAATATTTGCTGTCATCTGATGAGGATCAGTGCCTGAAATTTTAATATCCATACCAAAGTCATTACTCATTGTATCAGGTGGAAGGAAAGAGACAAGTCTTTCAGCAGAATTTATCCTGCCAAGACCGGCCTGGGCTTCAAGAAATTCTCTGGCATTTGCCTGGCCTGGAGGAATTCCTTCGGGAGGGACATAACCTTCCCAGTTATAGGGAGAAACCCTGAATGAAACATTACCATTTATTATATTCACAGGTATATCCACTTTGCCGGGAGCCTGAACAGGTAAGCCATTTTTTGTTCCTGTTACGGTACAGTTCATAGATACTGTTGCGGTTTTGCCTCTTATTTCATCCCATCCCGGATTTGAAGGAGGGGAAGACAGAGTAGATCTAATATCTCTTGTTACACCTTCAACTTCATTAAAAGTAACAGACCCGGTGGCTTCAGTAAAACCTGATACACTATCCCATCCGGAAGTATCTATCCCATAATAAGCCGCAGCTTCAACAGGGTCTGACTTTGGAGTAAAGACAGAATTAAAATCAGAATTATTTATAATATCATCAGATGTAAAAGCACTCTGAAGAACATTTTTCATTATTTGAGGATCATCTTTTATATAATAAAGATTTGTAAAGCTATAGGTTCCGGGATCTACTTTTATGGATGAGCCATTATGAGCATCTACTATTTTAGCAGGATCTATATCTTCAAAATTCAACCTGCCATCAGGGCCGACAAAAGGCTTTATCCTTACATTATTCGGATCTGTACTATCTGGCAGATCTATATCTCCAACTGCTGAAGCAGTTCCTCCCTTTGTATTAAGAGATCCGTTTTTTCTCTGAATACTCCAGTAATCACTGTCACTATTGGGATAACTCAGGCCATCCCAGTTTGAATGAATATGGCCGGGAGTATTTATATCACTTCCATATATATTTACATCTCCTGCATCAAAGACTATTTTACCTTCTGAATTTATTGGATATGGGAAGAGATCGTTTCTGACAAATATAACCTTTAAATATTTTACTCCCTTCCCGTCAAATGTTTCACCTTTACAGATTACTTCTGCCCCGTAAGCAGGAATAAAACCAGACAGCCTGGTTTCACCTGTAGATGCCCTGTCCAGAGGATTTTTGCCTTTAAGATTATTATAAGACAAATATTCACCTGCACTGGCAAAAGTAATGGAACCTCTGGCTCCATCAAGTTCTATTGTAATTCTGTCCTGATGATTGATACCCCAGGAAGGATCTATATTTAATTTTGTAAGGGCATATTCTGCAACTGCTTCAGCAGCTTTCAAGGCTCTCACCTTCTGCTCTATATTACCCATCATATAAAGGTGATTGGTGCTTATAAAAACCATAGACACTGTCATCATAGCTATAAGGACTGTAAGTAAAAGGACTGTTACAAGAGCCATACCTTTATGTTCGTGACGCGTCACTCGTGACGCGTCACGGGTTTGCATAATCTGATGTAAATTCGGGCAATCTTTCATATATTTCATAATAAAACACTCCTTTTCTGGAATTGTATTATTGTAACCTCCGGCATCGCGTAACGCGTTACAAAACTAATTTTTCGGCACTACAGATGCCTGTAGTTCAAAGATTTCATTCCCTTTATCACCTGTACCTGAAACAGAATAAATACTTCTATTTGATCCTTTTGCTTCTTTACTGTATATAATTTTTAAATTTATAATGGATTTATTTTTTGATACGAAAAAGGTATCAATACTGGATGCTACCGGCTTAAATTCCGGTAAAGGATCAACGGGAGGAGTTTCGGCAAGTTTATACTTCAAATCAAGATCCAACATAGGTGACGGTAGAGTTCTTTCCTCATTGTAAGATAAATATCTTCTGTAAAGAATTTTCTTCTTATTATTCACAGGATCTGCAGAAGAATAATATATTATAGTACCCTGCCAGAGAGGAGTTCCTCCATTGTTTGGATCATATGCAAAATCACTATTTTTCAGAGGGCTCTCAAAAGATATATATTCACCTTTCAGATCTAAAACAATAGATTCCTGACTGGATGAAGACAATTCACGTATAAGCCTTTTCAGAATAATTTCTCCGTTATTCTGAATATCCGTTCTTGCCCTTCCCATATTCCATGCCTTCATCCCTGCATCAAATATAGTATAAATAGCAATCATAAAAAAAGAAAAAATAACTACAGTAAGGCTTAATTCCACTACAGTGAAACCTTTTTTATTATTTTTCACAAAAATCTCTCCCATCAGTGATGCTTAGAAACAATAGTTTCCAGAAAAATTTTTCTCGGCCCTGATTTCTCTTCTTTCCATGTTACTTCAACCCTTATCTTTTTCAGATTTCTGTCATAATCTTCAAGCCTGAAAAGGTAAGTGTAATCACCTGTCCCTTTTATCGGCACAGTGCCCTCTGCTTCCACTGTGCATCCCCCTGAATCCCATATATTATATTCCATGTCACGATCCGGTGAAGTGCCATTCACCAGAAGCTTGCTCTGATTTGATATGATTGAAGACAGGTCAGATCCTTTTATATAATTACCGTCAAGGGATCTTATTAAATTCTGTGCTTCTGCTATTTTCCTATCGGCAAGTTCAAGGGCTGTAGTTCTGAGTTTTCCCTTTTTAATACCGCTCAGTCCATAGACAAAAACACCGCAGAGAACTACCAGAATTATACCTGCCAGCCCCAGGGAAACCATCAATTCCGCCAGAGTAAAACCATTTTTCTTACAGTACATTTTCTTCTGCCCCCTCTTTAGCTGATGTTATAATCTGTTAACTTGGACGTTAAACTCATATACATGGTTAACAGGTATTTTATTAAAAAATACAAACCGGTTGGTATCTTTTTGTTAAAAAAAATACTAATTTTTTAAACTATTCAGATAAATTATTAACTGGTCATGACACAGAAGTAAAACCTTTGCACTTCTGGCATTTTTTGCCACACTGCGGCATCCTGCCACAGAAGCAATTATAAACATTGCAGAAGCATTAGAATCGATGTCTTCTCTCACGTAACCTTTGCTTTTGCCTCTTTCAAGGGCGCTTTCAATAATCTTTGTACAGTTATCATATATCCTCTGAATACGGAGGCGAAAACCTTCGTCAACAGGAGACATTTCCACTGCAAGATTAGTCCAGGGACAACCGAGCATAACCTCTTCTTCTCTTACTCTGAAACTCCTGAGAATTTCTTTCAAACATTCTACAGGATCTTCACATTCATTTAGAGCTCCAAGGTAAATCTTCTCATAAAATTCAGGAAGCAATTCGTCCAGTATAGCATAACCTATAGCATTTTTACATTTAAAATGATGATAAAAAGCTCCCTTTGTAAGGCCGGTTTTTTCAAGGATACCATTTAAACCTGTCGCCCTGAAACCATTTTTATATATTTCGTGGAATGCAGTTTCCAGTATTAACTGCCTTGTTTTCCAGGCTTCAATTCTATTACTCATATCAACCAGCATATATGATTCTGTCAAATGATTCAATAGTATATTGTTAACATTTTGTTAATTTTTAATATTACCCGGTAAAATTATACAGAGATACTCTTCCTTACAGAACTTCCAATATTGTTCTATAAAATCATTCTTTCCACATATCTTCCATCAAATCCGACGTTTCTTCTTTTCTTTTTTTTGTTTCTTCATAATCAATAGTTATATCTAAAACATCTCCTTCTTCTGCACCTTCCGGCACCAGTTCCACAGGAAGATCGACTGTTTTTTTGTCAGAAAGTTCTACAACAGCATAATTTTCTTCGAATCTATCAATTATTACTTTCATTATATAAACACCTCTTTAATATGCGTGATGCGTGATGCGTG
>DAIOEN010000188.1:0-6296 GCA_036746235.1 Vulcanimicrobiota bacterium
CATAATGTTCAGAGAAGTTTATATAGAGGTTATAAATTACATTCCAGGTATGAAATAATATCCAGCATTAAAAAAGGCGGTATGTCAAAGGTTTATCTCGCTAAAGATTGCAATCTGAATTCACTCTGTGCCGTAAAAGAATTATTTGTTCATATACTTTTTTCAGGCACGGAAAAAGATCATATAGTGAAGCGATTCAAGGAAGAAGCCGAATATCTTGCCAAACTGCGCCATCCTTCTTTACCTGTAGTAACTGATTACTTTGAAGAAAATTCCTATTATTATATTATTATGGAATATATAATAGGCAATGATCTTGAGTCTCTGTTGCGAGAAAAAGGAAATCCGGGATTGCCGGAAATTGATGTTTTAAACTGGTCATTGAGTATAGCAGATGTTCTCAAATATCTTCATTCCCAGAGTCCTCCCATAGTTTACAGTGATCTGAAACCATCCAATCTGATGTTAAGAGCGAAAGACAATAAAATTGTACTGGTTGATTTCGGTTCTGCCAGAGTTCTTCCTCATGACAAGACCAGGCTGACAGGTATCGGCACAGAAGGTTATGCACCGCCTGAACAATATGTAGGAGAACAGGATCCCAGGAGTGATATATATTCTTTCGGCGCTACCATACATCATCTTCTGACAGGTAAAGGTCCTTACATACCTTTTGAATTTCAGCCTGTTAGAAATGTAGTGCCTTCTTTGAGTCAGAAAATTGAGCAGATTGTCATTAAATCACTTAAAAGGGATAAAAATAAAAGATATCAGACTGCCGAAGAAATGACAAAAGATTTAAAAGAGCTTTATAATCAGATTTTTGCTCCCAGACATCAAAGTGTAACAATTTCTTCATTTATCAAATCCCGGGCAGATGTAATAAAGAAAAGTTTCAGATCCCTCATGAATCTCATAAAAAAATCGCCTGATACGGAGAAGGAGAAGATATCGGTTATGGTTGTCGATGATGAATTCGACCTCAGAGATACTTCTGTGGAGATACTTTCATCATTTGATGATATAGAGGTTATAGAAACAGCAGAAAATGGTATGCAGGCTATTGAAAAATACAAAACCATGGAAATAAAGCCAGATGTTATAGTGATGGATGTATATATGCCGGAAATGGATGGTATTTCTGCCACAGAGAAACTTACAAAGTTTAATCCATCCTGTAAGATTGTAATGTTAACTGCTCTTTCCAATCAGGAAACAGTTCTCAGGGCTTTTAAAGCAGGGGCAGTAGGGTATATAGTTAAAGGGAGCAGGATGGAATTTCTTTCGGAAGCCGTGAGAGAGGCTCATAGAGGTGGTTCTCCTATAGTGCCTGAAATTGCCAAAGTACTGTTAAATGAATTTTTCCCGACAGGTCTGGATGAAGAGAAAAAGAAGAAAATGAAACTTCTGGAATATGAAAAAAAAGAACCTGAAAAGATAGAATTAAGTACTACCAGCCTGGAGGCAGGTAATTTCTGTGATTTTTTGACGGAAATGTCTTTGAGTAAATTTACAGGAAAACTGAATCTGGTTTATAAGAGTCATGATGGATTTATTTGTTTTGATAAAGGTGAAATAATTCAGGCAGGTCTGGGAACTCTGAAAGATGAAAAAGCCATATACAGTTTCCCTTTATGGAATAATATGACAGTAAAGATCGAACCGGAGCTGAAGTCAAAAGAAGTTTTTGTCAAAGAATCTACAAATGAACTTTTAATAAATAGCCTTGCAGTATGGGAAGAATGGAATAAAATGAAAGAAATCGTAATCTCTCCTGAGAGTATTTTTAAAATTTCCCTGTCGAAGAATTATCAGGTAGTATCACTGTCTTCAAAAGAGCTGGAAGTACTGGCCCAGTTAAAAGGTAATACATCACTTATGGACGTTGCCCACAGAATAAATAAGAGTTATTTTGAAACATCGGAGATAATTTATAATCTCTGTCTGATGGGTATAATGGACAGGGTAGAATAGGGGCGCACGGGCCGTGCGCCCCTACATGGAGTTATTTATATTCTCTCCCTTTCATAAAGGCTTTCAGATTTAAATCCACAGTTTTTCCCGGCACAGAAGACTTCAGTACTTCTTCCCATAATTTCTGCTCAAAAGAAAGATAATTTGATAAGACTCCGAGCATAATGGAATTCACTGTTTTTATATTTCCCAGGGCTTTTGCATCTTCCATGGCATTTACAGGGATAGCTTTATGTACGGTACTTTTTAATTTATCTAAAATTCCTTTCGGATATTCTTCAAGTCCTGCAAGGATGGTGCTTGATAGAATTTCCTGCATATTGACTATTATAAGTCCGTCTTTTTTCAATTTGTTTATATACCGAAGGGATTCTACTGATTCAAAAGACATAACAATATCTGCTCCCCCTTCCGGTATAAGAGGAGAATATACTTTTTTCCCGAATCTCACTTCTGAAATAACACTTCCTCCTCTTTGAGACATACCGTGAACTTCACTTTTCTTTACATCATAACCGGCAGAGAGGGCAAGCTTTGATATAATATTACTGGCAAGGATAATCCCCTGTCCTCCCACTCCTGTTATACAGATGCTTGTAACTTCATTCATAGGAAAAACCTGCCTTTCATAATGTTTCTTTGCTTATAGCTTCTTTAGGACATACCATGGCACATACACCGCACTCTCTGCAGAGTAATGGATCTATAAGTGACGAATCTTCTCCTCTGGAAATAGCCGGACATCCCACTTTCAGACAGAGCCAGCATTTTACGCATTTTTCAGGAGAGACTTTATAAAAACTCTTTTTCCCTCTGTCTATTAAAGTACAGAGTCCTTTTACTATTACAACAGACGGTTCATCTTTATCAAGGGCATTTTTCAGTGCATCTCTGATAGCTTTTACATCAAAAGCATTTACCGTAACGATATGGTCTACTCCTATTGATTTACACAGTGCCACCAGATCAATTTTTTTAGTGCTTTCACCTTTGAGGGTTTTCCCTGTACAGGGATGATCCTGTCTGCCTGTCATGGCAGTAATACTGTTATCAAGTATAACTACTGTAGATGTTCCTTTATTATAAACTATATTTATGAGTCCTGTTATTCCCGAATGGATAAAGGTAGAATCTCCTATGACTGCAATAGATTTCTTCGTTCCTTCTCTGCCAAGGGCTTTATCCATACCATGAGCAACGCTGATACCTGCTCCCATACATATACAGGTATGGAGTCCGTTCAGAGGAGGCAACATGCCGAGTGTATAACAGCCAATATCTCCGAAAGCATTCAATTTCATCCTGGATACATTATAGAAAAATGCTCTGTGAGGACATCCGGGACAGAGTACCGGAGGTCTTTTCGGTATTTTTATATCTTCTTTTAATGTAACATCCGATTTAAAACCTTCTATACCGAAACTTTGAGCTATGATTGAAGAATTCAGTTCTCCTGTAATGGGAAGTTTCTCTTTTCCCGTAACCTTTATGCCGAGAGCTTTGATTTCCGTTTCCATATAAGGTTCCAGTTCTTCCACTACATAGATGTTTTTTACCATAGTGCTGAATTTTTCTATTAATTTAACCGGCAGGGGATAGGTCATAGAAAGTTTTAATACGGGAGCATCAGGAAATACTTCCTTTACGTACTGATAGGCAATACCCGATGTAATAATTCCCGTATCCCCTTTGCCTTCTTCAATGATATTGACAGGTGTTTTTTCTGCATAATCCTGCAGTTTTTTCGTTCTTTCTTCTACGAAAACATGTCTTTGCCTGGCATGAGCCGGTATCATAACATCTTTCTGCGGATTTTGTTTGTATGGTTTTATTGTATAAGGCTTTCTTTCTTTTAAATCTACGACAGTGCTTGAGTGGCTTATTCTTGTAGTAACTCTCACCAGCACGGGCGTGTCAAATTCTTCGCTTATATCCAGAGCGAGTCCTATAAAATCTTTTGCTTCCTGGCTGTCTGACGGTTCTAACATCGGGATTTTTGCAGCTTTTGCATAATATCTGTTATCCTGTTCGTTCTGTGAACTGTGCATGTCAGGATCATCGGCATCTACTATTACAAGCCCTCCGTTTACTCCTATATAGCTCATTGTAAAAAGAGGATCTGCCGCGACGTTCAACCCGACCTGTTTCATTGCTACAAGTGTCCTGGCACCTGCAATTGATGAACCGCAGGCAACCTCGAAGGCCACTTTTTCATTTGGTGCCCATTCCGCATAGATTTCATTGTATTTTACTATGTTTTCAAGTATTTCAGTACTTGGTGTTCCGGGATAAGCAGAAGCAACAGTAACACCATATTCATAGGCTCCTCTTGCTATTGCTTCATTGCCGGAGAGTATTTTTTTTTGTTCCGTCATATTTTACCTCCTTAAATAAATCGTAACGCGTGACGAGTGACACGTGACGCGGGGATGGTTGTGGCTGAATTCTATCTTTATATTATTCGCTTTGATTAAATTATAGTCCTTTTATTTAAGGTGAAAATAATCTTTGAAAATCAGTGTGAAAAAGTGAAGAGTGAAGAGTGAAGAGTGAAGAGTGAAGAGCAGTTTATGACAGGCTATTCGGAGAAGATGTTGCTATGACGCATTATTGCTTCGCATCTGTGGCACCGGGTTTCCATCCGGCTCTATGAACTATTTCATCCCAACCTGTCTTTTTTATAAAAGATAGACTTTCGTAGGTTTTTCTTTCTATGTCACTCTGTTCTATACCAAGATTAATGGACAGGCCATGACATCTTTTTACATTGCCTTCAAATACAGTAAAACCGTCTCCGTCATCACTTCTGCATGTTATTTCATTGCCTGACATGGCCAGTTTCCCCAGTATTGTATGATTCAGGGCATCTTTCAGTCCCTTTGTTGCTTTCTTTACTTCTTCATTATCTGTCTCTGCCTCTATATTTTCTGCAAGATCCCCTATATCTACAAAGCCATGTTTTGTTTCAGGGCTATTAAGCAGTTCGTACTGCTGGGTTTTTGCTGCAATATGTCTCAGTTCTTCCTGTGTCAGATCAGATTTTTTAATGGCTTCTTTAAGGTTTGCAGTAGATTCTGCAAGTTCGTCCAGTTTTTTCGAATCTATTACCGATAGTGTTATGGCGTGGTGTTTGTTTGCCGTGGCCTGTACAATAGCAAAGGCAGCTTCTCTGGGATTATTGAGTTCATTTTTTTTATTTTTCTGTATAATTTCCAGTCCTTCTCTGACATGAATCGGGCCGGGATTATCAGTAAAGGCACTTCCCCAGAGTATTTCAGGCGATGCTATCATATAATCGGTACTGTCCTTCATGGGATATAAAGCCTCTGCCTGTCCTTCCAGACAGTTTTCCATGACCATGACATCTATATTCTGTCCCGTTGTTTCTTTAACTTTATTTGTAATATCTCCCATGTCTTCAGGTGATATATTCCCATGTTCTTCTTTTTCGGGAGCTATTCCTTTCCAGCCTTTTCCATGATCAAACAATACTATCATATAGTGTTCTGCCGGGAATTGCTTCATTTCTGTTATGAGAAAATCCTGCAGTTCTTTTCTGTCTGTCATATTTATATTGCCAAGATTTTCCAGCACGGGGGAATCGACTGTTTCATTTTTAACTACAGGAAGGTTACCCGGTTCTTCCTGCCCTTTTGTAACATAATATCTTCTTGCCTGTTTACTCCAGTTACCATCGATATTTGATTGTATAAAATCGCAATTTTCCGAATAATTCAATACTATTTTAATTTCTTCTTCATTGAAAGACAGTTTTTTCAGTTCTTCCGTCAGACCGGACCGTGAATATCCGTTCCCCTTTAAAGACTCCATAGATTTTAATTTTTCCCTGTCTATGATATAACTTCCCAGTTTATCTATGGTTTTTTCATCAATTACAAAGGATGTAAAATCCTCTTTGATTTCTTCCTGTGGTGCTCTGGAAATCTGAGCTATTATATTTATATCTTCCGTAGAACCAAGTTTTTCCAGATCCAGAAGTTTTCTTATAACAAGTGGTTCAAGGTTTCCGCTTCCGTTGCCCCAGAAGAGTACTGTTAGTTTTTTCTTTCCAGGAACTTCAAGTTTACCTTTATAAACATATCCTCCTGACAGAGTCGTAGATACTTCTGCTTTTGACAGGTCGTCTTTTTCTGTTATTTCCCATTTCCCTTCATCATTTTTCTTTATCTGGAAAGTTTTATGTTGTTCTTTATCTTCAATGAAGGCTTCTTTTTTTACTGTATTCGTTCCTGTTACTTCCCCTGTTTCGTTAAATTCAATTATATCTATTCTATTGCCGTCTGAAATCTCTATTAACTGGG
>DAIOEN010000188.1:6396-14192 GCA_036746235.1 Vulcanimicrobiota bacterium
TCGTTAAATTCAATTATATCTATTCTATTGCCGTCTGAAATCTCTATTAACTGGGATTTATTCTGTGACAGTTTTCTTAATATATCTATCTTTTCATCTTCCTGACTTATTATATCTTCCGAAGCGGTAAAGGTTTCTTTCTGATGCAGGGCAGAATTACTTTCAAGGAGTTTTTTTCTTGTATTTTTAGCTTCTTCTATATCTATTTTTTTGAACCCGAAGATTTTTCCCAGCATTTTTTATTTCCTTTATCAGATAAAATTTTACACATTGCCACATTAATTAAACATAATTTTATAGAAAAAATCAACAAAATAATGTTAACTTTTTGTTAAATATTAATGAGAATTTCCTCCAGTCACGGGTTACCAGTTAAGCGTTACGATTTTCGTATAAACAGGTAATAGAAAAGTTTTTTATTATTAAGAGGAAACTTATCTTCTTTTGTAGAAGAATTAAATAAATTGCAGATAATGTTTTTATCGAAATGAGGTGAAATTAAGTGGGAAAAGATGAAAATAGAGTAGAAGATTTTGCGTCTGCTATGGGGGCTGCTTTTGACGTGGAAGTTTCCAGAGAAACTGTTGAAGAGGAAAAAGTGGAAGAACTGGCAGAAGAAAAACTGGAAAATATTCTTCCTGACTGGCAGGATGAAGAACTGGAAGATTATGAATCTCCGTCTTTGAAGAAATTACTTACTGCTGGAAAAGGTGTATGTAAAGGGACGGTTTCTGCCAGAGAGCTTCAGACGGTATTTCAGGATGTGAGAAAAGAACTGGATAAAGCCATAAAAGGTTTTGCCGAGGTGAAAGAAGCAGGGAAGATGAAGTCTTTCACCGAGCAGGAATTAATGGTAAGAATTGATAGAGCTTTTGATTTACATAAAGAAGCACTGAGTGAAATTAATAAGTATTTTATTGATAAAAATAATGATCATATTCTGGATGGCCTTGATCTTGCAAGGTCTGCCGTTAACAGATTATATAAATCTTTTGTTCTGCTTAATCAGACAAAATGGGGTGATAATACACTGACGACAGGAATAAGGCAGGGATGGGCAGGAGCTTCAAGACTTGCAAAATCTATAGAGATGGAGGAGAGTAATGTGGATATAGTAATAGGGGGAGAAAATAAAAAATATTATACAAATCCCAATTTTGAAAAAGTCAGACTGGAACTGGAAATGTTAAAAGCAGGGAAGATTTCTGAAGAGAAATTTGCTGCTACTATAGACTGGATGATTGATAATATTGCTTCAGCCAAAAAAGATTCAAAAGCAATAGATAAATCGTCCTTAACAGGGGATAATGCAAAAATAATTGAAGAAGTGCTTGCTGCAACACTTGAAGCACTGGATACTTATGAAAAGGGCCTGGAAGAAATGAAGAAATACTTTACAGATAAAGTTTCAGTACATCTGGATAAGGGTTTTCGTATGGCCTTTGAAGCAACACAGGTGATTTCTCAGATACAACTGGCTTCTGAACCTGCAAAGGAGAAAAAAGAAGAAAGCAAGTAGTTTTAGTGAGTGGTGAGTAGTGAGTGGATATTTCATTACCCGTTACTCATCACTTTTATTTATATGAGAATCGCAACGCGTGGCGGAAGGATATCCCTAAAAAGCTTCTGCCTGGCAGGTTCTGGAGAAGAAAAATTAGTTTTTTATATAGAATTAAAAATTAAATAAGGGTTAATTTATTGTCTGTAAAACAAATTAAATAAGGCAAATTATTTTTCTTCGTAAGAGCCTGGCAGGTAGAAGCTGATAAAATGGTTACTAATTTACCTGGTGCTGTAATAAGAGATTGAAAATTTCTTTTACTGCTATTTTCGCTCCCGACGAATCTATAGATTGCCATGTTTTATTACGTGAGAGTAATTTATTTATATAAACTCTCCATTTCCCGGATAAAAAATCTTCTTTTGATATTTCTTCTGCTATGCCGTATTTATTGAGTCCTTCTACAAGTATGGTATTTTCAATATAATCTTTTCGTGATATATATAGTACAGGAGTTCTGTTTACAATAGTTTCTGCCACCATACCATAGCCGGGTTTGCATACAACTATATCTGCTACAGCTACTGCTTCTTCATGGCTTATGTTTCCGCAATTGTCAAGTTTTATGATATTATTATAATCATCGGGAAAATCACCGTTAAAAGAGATTAAAATAAAATCTTTCAGTTCTTCTGACAGATGAACAAAATCTATGTTTACCATAGAAAAATTACTGAAAGAACATAGTATAAGTTTTTGTTCTGTACCTATATTTAATTTTTTTCTTATTTCTTTCCGGGATAATCTGCTTTTTCGTGCTATTAAAGGCAGTTGTTTCACAAAAGGAAATACACTCATATCTCCGTTTACAGGCAGACTGAGAACAAGATCTGCCAGCTTGTAATCTCTCTGTATGGATTCTATTATATGGGAATAATCAGGATATTTCTTTATCATAGGCGTATATATCCAGTCCCATGAGAAATTTGCTATGCCTGTAGACGGCACAGAAAGTTTTTTGGCAACAGGAAAGGCCAGAGGCGGTATGTCTGAAATGATTAAATCGACTTTACCGGTTTTATTCCATATAACTTCGTCGTTTATAATCTTCTCTCTGTTCTCAAGAAGAGCAGAATAATCACGTAAAGTTTCTTCCTCGCAGACTGTAAGAAAATCTTTCTGTATTACACCTGAATCTATTTTTGTCATACGATAGGAATAAGGACGGGTCATAGATGACCGGTAAATCCATTCAGGCGCACTTGTGGCAAAGGTGACCTTATGGCTTGAAGGTATATTGTTTGCCACTTCTATCATACGGGTACTGTGTCCGAGTCCGTGGCTGCTTGTATAAAAAAGAAAATGAAATGATTTCATGAGTGAAAAAATTTCCTGTCTGCAAATTCTCTGGTAATATAATTATCATAAGTCGTGCATACATGAGAGGCAAAATCTATGGAATTTTTTATGATTCTGTCCCATGTGTCTTTGTCTATTGAATTGAGATCTCTATGATATCCTGCTATACCGTATAAAATTCCTGCGTTAAAATTATCTCCTGCTCCTATGGTACTTTTTATTTCCACTCTATCTACAGGATAATTTTTTGTAAAATTCTGTGCTTTTAACGTTACCTCCTTTGCTCCTCTTGTAATGATGAGATTCTGACATCCAGCAATATTATAAAGTTCTTCTACGTCACAGGAATTAAATATGAGTTGAAAATCTTCATCTGACCCTTTGACTATATCGGCAAATTTCATATTCTCCTTAATAAAAGGCAGTATCTGCGGCAATTCATGTAAATGAGGTTTCCTGAAATTCGGATCATAAACAATAATCGCCCCTTTTTCTTTTGCTTCCGAGAGGAATTTTACTACTTTATTTCTTACCATTCTGTCTATTGCGAGAAAGGAACCGAATAAAAGTATGTCACCTTTATCCATTAAAGGAAAAGTTATATTAAATCTTTCTTCAGGGTAGAGCTTATAGAAATTATATTCGGCATTATTGTTTTCATCAAGAAAAGCCAGTGCCAGTGTGGTGTTACCTTCATATTCATAGATATAATCAGTATTTACATTGTTTTCAACGAGAAAATCCTTTATTATATTCCCTGAAAAGTCTTTTCCAAATTCAGTAATAAAATACACAGGTCTCTTCAACCTTCCGAGAGTTACGGCAGTATTCAACATAGAACCTCCCGGTATTGCTTTCTGTGGCTGCCTGTTTTTGAATATAATATCTAAAACCGTTTCCCCTATTGTATATATCTTTTTCATTTTTGTATTGCCTCACTCTTCACCCTTCACCCTTCACTCTTCACTCTATTATTTTCTTCCCTGAACACTATTTACCTTCACTTCTCTAAAGGATATTTTATAAATCAGGGCGAATTTTATAAGGTTACTTTAATTAACGATTCTCTCGTCACGCGTTACGCGTTACGCGTCACGATTCACAGGGGGAGTGTTTATGTCATTAGATGAAAATTTTCAGAAAGACATTTCAGTAAATTCAGAGAAAGAATTAAACAGTGAAAACAGGTTCTATAATCCCGGTGTTTATAACCTGGATGAAGAATATAAAAAATACAGTCTTCTTCTGCAGAAGGGAGAAATAGACAAAAAGTTATTCTTCAAGCTCGGCAGAATAAATCATTTTCGAGGAAATCTGGATGAAGCTTTTAAGTATTATAATAAAGCTCTGGAGCTTGATCCCGATTACGGAGAGGTTCATTATAATCTTGGCAATATTTATTTTGAACAGGGTAAACTGGATAAAGGACAGGAACATTTTTTAAAAGCAATAGAGGCTAACATCGGTGATATATACGCTTTAAATGCTCTCGGCAAAACCTGTTTCAGGCTGAAAAAATTTATAGAAGCAGCAAAATATCACAGTATGGCTCTTGAGAAAAATCCGGAAGATGTTTATGCTCTCAGGGGCCTGGGCAATATATGGCTTGTAAAGAAAAACTTCGGTGAAGCCCTTAACTATTATCATAAAGCCCTTGATGTGAATTCTTCAGACAGGATAAGCCGTTATAATATCGGTCTTGTATATCTCTTCTCAGGTAAACCGGATCTGGGAGAAAAGCATTACAGGGAAGCTATAGACACATATAAATATTTTTCTCCTTTTTACTTCGGCCTGGGCTTATGTTATTACAGACAGGGCAAAGAAAAGGATGGCTTTGAAGAATTCAAAACAGGTTTAACCTTATTTCAAAAATCAGATTATATATCTTCAAACAGGGTCTATGAGAAAAGTGCCGAAACGGATTTTGCTTTTAAAGACAGACTGGATGATGAAGAATGGAATGACCTTGCTTCTGATTATCACTTCTGTAAAGGTAATGCTTATTATTCAATAAATAATTTAGCTAAATCCATAGAAGAACTGGTTAAAGCACTGGATTTTAAACCGGGCTTTTCTTCTGCCCACAGTCTCCTTGGTAAATTATATTTTAAAAGAGGTATTTTTACACTTGCCCTTAAACACTATGAAGAAGTGCTGAAACTGGAAGACGAAAATATAGATATAGAAAAAGAAGTCTGTGTATTACGTCTTTCTGTCAGCCCTGACAATCTGGATAATTTAAAAAGGCTTCGTTATATTTACTGGCTGAAAATGGATTTTAAATCTGAAATAGATATTCTGGAGAAGCTCATTAAGATTTCAGATAAACCGGAACATCTTTATAATCTTGGTCTCACATATCTTTCAGACGGACAGAAAGATAAAGGTGACGAATGTTTTAGAGGACTCCTTGAACGTGACAGAGAGCTTGCATGTGCCGGTTTTTCTCATCTTTATTATTTTAAAAAGGATTATGTTCATGGGTTAAAACAGATAGAAGAATGTATCTCTGTCAATAAAAAAAGCGAATATTACATACAGGCAGGCAATATTTACAGGCAGATGGGAGACAGAGACAGAACTCTGGAGAGTTATTTTCAGGCATTTAATCTGTCACCTTATTCAAGGCTTGCTTATAAGCTTTATATAGATTGTTTGCTTGAGGAAAAAGATTATGATTCCGTAAGGAAATTATTATCTGAAGACAGGTCTCTGTCAGGTTATAATTTCCTCCTTTCTGAATTTTATACGAGACTCGGCGATTATAAAAAAGTTGAAGAATGTCTCTATGAACTTGCATCAACTCCTGAAAACATGGGCATTATTCATTTATATATGGGGTTATGCTATTACTGCCGGGGCTTTTTTGACCGGGCCATAGAGGAATTTAAAAAGAGTAATGCAGTAGAAGAATTTAAAGGTGAAACCTATGCGTTCATGGCTCTCTGTTATAAAGATCTGGGAGATCTTTATAAGACCAGAGAAATGATTGAAAGAGCCAGGAATTTCATCAGATTTCTGGAACCGGTTCTCTGTTACAGACTCTGTATTCTCATGGGTGACCTTAATCTGAAAGAAGATCTTGATAAATTTCTGGATAAAACTCTCTGGCTTATTAATTCCATTCAATATTTCCCCGGCACTTTTGATAAAGAAACCATTCTGGCAGACCTTGCTGAAATAAGGAAGAAATACCCTGGAACTAAAGAAGAAAAACCTGAGATTAAAAGTGCTCATTCCTTATCTGTTCCTGAATTTTTGAGAAAAGACATGGAACAGATATTCAATCTCATGGCAGTTAAAAGCATATCTATAGAACTGGGTCATGACCTCCTTGCCCTTGTTGACCCCAATCAGGCTACAAAATATGGCAATAAATTTATGGAGCATACAGGTTTTATAAAAAAACAGGTTGCCATGGATCTCGGTGTTATAATACCTGATATATATTTTACAGATAATCTGAATCTGGAACCTGATATGTATGTAATTAAAATTAAAGATGCAGAAATTACAACAGGAGAACTTGTCCTTAATAGCTCACTTGCCGTAGGTCCGCCGGATTCTTTGAATCTCCTCAAAGGCATTAGATATATTGATAATACCTATGGTGTGTCCCTGTGGATTACACAGGATCAACAGGAAAAAGCAGAGGATCTGGGCTGTATTATTTTCGAACCCATCAGTGTTATGGCAACAAAGATTAAAGAGATACTCCATGCCTGTGCCTATGAGTTTATTGACAGACAGTATGTTAAAGAAGTTCTGGAATCTGTAAAAAAATCCCGTCCTGCACTGATAAAGGAAATTTATCCTTCTCTATTTACCCTCGGAGAAATAAGAGAGGTTCTCGTGAATTTACTCAGAGAAAAAATATCTATAAGAGATATTGTTACAATACTTGAAACACTGGGCAATTACGGGAAGATTACAAAAGATACTGACAGACTGACAGAATATGTGAGGAGAAATTTAAGCACCTATATATGCAGTGAATACAGGGATTCTAACGGTATAATAACGGTTATGACCATAGAACCTGACCTGGAGAAGATTATCATTGAATCTGTCAGAAAAGACGATTACAGTTCTTACCTCTTTTTAGATCCTTCCACGGAAAAGAATATTCTTACAGCTTTCGGAGAGGCAATAAAGGATTTTGTTAAAAAGGGTATCGTGCCAGTAGTTCTCTGCAGTCCTTCAATGAGACTTTACGTAAAGAGACTTACTGAAAAGTTTTATCCTTCCCTTGCTGTACTGTCCAGAAATGAAATAACCGGCAGTATTACTGTAGGAGGCACTGTAAAATTACCTGAAAATTTAGCCCTTAAGATTAAAGACAGGGATGTCGGCAAATATATAGAGAAACTTATGAGTGATTCCGACGGTTCCGTAAGAATAGAAGCTATTAAACTGATCGGCTCAAACCTTAACAGGCTGAATAAAGACAGTATATTTACCTTTCTGGACAGGGGACTTGAAGATAAAGATAAAAGAGTGCGCCTCGAATCAGCAAGGGTGCTGAATGAATTATATGGGAGAATATGAGTGGCAGACAAGGAAAAACAGAATAGATAAAAAACTTCTACAATTTCTTATTCATTTTTTACTGATTGATTATCTATTATACCAACACTGGGTTCTTTATTTCTCTTAGCTTTAGCTCGAACCTCGCTTCGTAAGGCATCTGGAAGATGCAAAAAAAATAACTGAAGCAGGATATAATATTGACCCGAATTTTTTGAATATACTCCAGAAAAAAGCGAAACAGTGAGCCGTGAGTGGGGAAAATATCTGTGACGCATAAAATTACCTGTCATTTTTTAACACAATCGTCTTTAACACCATTCCCTTTTATGGTATAATAAAATTAATGACGGAAGGGAGGTGCTGTTATGCACATATTGAAACATTACTGTGTTCAAACTGAACC
>DAIOEN010000189.1:0-9630 GCA_036746235.1 Vulcanimicrobiota bacterium
AGCTCTGTTTAATATACTTAACTCAATCTTTATTGAGAGCCCTTTGAAACTTTTTTCAAGTCTCAATCTCTTGTATGCTATTTAGTTTTCAAAGTCCATTTATTTTCGGTCTTTTTCTCCCGTCCAGAGCCTGTTTTTTTGTTTTCTCTGTCTGAGAGCTTAGTCAGTATATCAAAAGTAATTAACGAAGTCAATAGTTTTTTTAAAAATTTTTAAAAAATTTAGAATCGACCATTTTACGCCAATTCCAGAGCTTTCGCTATAGCCTTTCCACCATCAATATACCCTGCACCCTGCATATTTGGATCAAGCCCCCTGTCTTCGGCAGTACCCATCAAAATCTCTTTTACCTTATCAGGTGTTAAAGAAGGATTCGCTTCAAGCATATCAGCTACCAGGCCTGCGGCAACAGGTGTGGCCATAGAAGTACCGGACATAGTAGTATAACCGCCGCCAGGTCTCAAAGATGTTATATTCTGTCCGGGGCTTACAATATCAGGCTTGACTAAACCATCAATAGTAGGCCCTATGCTGGAATAACGGGACATATCATCATCTTTTCTATCGACAGTTCCCCTGTCATTAAAAGAACCTACAGTAATTATCGAAGGTTCTATAGCGGGAGAACCTATAGTTTTTGGAGTAGGCCCGGAGTTTCCTGCAGCTATAAGAACAACAAGTCCTTTATTTTTAGCAGCTTCAACGGCCTGACAGACAGGATCGTCATCGGAAGGCTTTGTAGCTGTTCCGCCGAGAGACATACTTACAACCCTTATAGGAGGATTAAATTTATCTTTATTTTCGACAACCCACTGAATACCCTGAATAATATTGGAAAAACTGCCGCTTCCTGAACCGCTCAGCACTTTCACTCCCACAAGAGACGCATCAGGAGCAGGACCAACATTTTTCCCTGAAGAACTTGCTCCATTGGCTCCTACATCACCGGCACAATGAGTACCATGACCGTTATCATCATAAGGTTCTGTCTTACCATTTACAAAATCTTTAAATCCTATTATCCTGCTCTGTCCTGTCTTCACATCGGAAAGATCCTTATGAGGGGCAATACCTGTATCTATAACCGCCACAGTAACACCTTTACCGGTAAAACCTTTAGTATTAATTGTATTGGCACCAACAACTTGAGATGCAACATCTAAATAGGCATGCATATCGCCGTCAGGAATAATTGCAAGAGTGCCTTTTCTGGCTATTTTAAGTATTTCTTTAGGAGGTATTTCTGCGGAAAAGCCTCCTATTATTGGCAAATCTGCTTCAATATGGCCACCTCCGGCCAGTATCTCTTCTTTTTTCTTCGCGACCTCTTCCCTGTCTTTTCCTTCTATAATAACAGGACTCAAACCATTTTGATTGATCTTAAAACCTTCTGCATCAAGATAATTTTCAAGGTTGAGCTCGACATGATCTGCAGAAACAGGGTCAGAGGAAAGGGATTTAGAGGAAATATCTTTTTTCATGTTTAACGGGGAGATATTACGGGTATTAGAAAAATTATTACCTGAAATTCTGGTATTCACTGGTAATCCTCCTTAAAGTAATTAAAAAAATGATTTTCTTATATTCAAATTGCCTGAACTTCACCATCATAATAAATCTTTTTTATCCTTGGATTGGCTATCAAATCTTTTATTGCCTTTGCAGTCAATTCTACGCCATAGGAATTTATAATAGATAATTTACTTTTAACAGTACCTCCTGCGTGAATGATAATTTTTTCATCTTCTTCCATTAAATTGTCTTTGAGCTGAACTATTACAGGAAGCACTTTTTCATCGTCTGATAACATATTACATAACTGAGAACAGAGTTTATCTGCCATAATCACCAATCCTAATTATAAAAATTTGACTGTGTCATAAATTTTGTATAAACCTCTATTAAAACCTTATTCCATTTTAAGTTTACACGAAACATCTGACACTTTCTAAAAGTTCTCTCCCTTATTCCCTCTCTTTCTATAACTATGATAACATAAAATTATATTTTATCCAAGGAATAACTTGTTAAAAAAATGTAAACTTTTTATTAATTTAAAGTCCCCCTGTGGGATTGAGTTTTTCCTTATGAGTTTTACGTTATCTCCTGTGAATTTTAAATTTTCCCCATAATTTTTTAATCTTTTCTATCACTATTTACCAACAATAACGAATAATTCTTAAATAAATAATTTCTGTAAAAGAAAAAACATTAATTTCTATAGAAGGATTTACTTTGGATAAAAGCGAATAGTATAAATCATTTTGTATTGACAATAAGACAATAATTTTGATAATAATTTTTTTATAATAGATGTAATATCAGAAAGGGGGCATTATAGCAGTTCCGTGCGGAATGCTATAAGTTAAGTTTATGAAAGAAGAGAATAACTCTCAGGAAGGAACACTGGATTTACAGTTAGAAGTTGAAAAAAATCCAAATGATTCCAATGCCCATTGTAAACTGGGTATAGCCTATTTCAACGAAGGCAGATATGATCTGGCTGAAAGAGAAATGGAACTTACTCTCAGTCTTGACGAAAAAAATGTTACTGCCTTATGTTATACAGGACAAATACATCTGCAGAGAGGGCAGATAGAAGAGTCAAGGAAAAAACTTCAGGAAGCTCTTGATATAGATCCAAACTCGGTAGAAAGTCACTATCATCTAGGTAATACCTATGCTCAAATCGGAGAGATAGGACTTGCTATAAAAGAATGGAAAAAAGCTATTTCAATAGACGAGAAATACTCTCAGGCCCATTATATGCTTGGAGTAATTTATCTTTATCAGGGCAAATCGGATCTTGCTATAAAGCATTATAAAGAAGTTATCAATATAGATCCGAACGATCCCTTCTCTTATAATAACCTGGGACTGGTTTATGCAAGAGAAGGCAAACTGGAAGAAGCTATAGAGCAGTGGAAAAAAGCAATTGAAATAAATCCCGATTACGCTCAGGTATATTATAATCTGGGACTTGTTTACGCAAGATCAGGTAATTATGAGAAAGCCATTGAAGGTTATCTGAAAGCTATTGAGTTAAATCCTACAGATGTATATGCCCATAACAATCTTGGTCTTGTCTATGCAAGACTGGGACAGACAGAAAAGGCTACAGAATACTATAGCAAAGCACTGGAACTCGATAGTAGCGATGTATATGCCCACAACAACCTGGGAAGGGCTTTCGACAGTCTCGGCAAGCTGGAAGAAGCTATGGCAGAGTATGAAAAGGCAGTAGAACTCGATCCAAATGACGTATATGCCAGAAATAATCTGGGAAGGGCCTATGCAAGAAAAGGCAGAATAGATGAGGCCATACAACAGTTCAAAACAGCCATAGAGATTGACAGCACCGATGTATATGCCCATAATAATCTCGGTATAGCCTATGCAAGAATAGGTGATATCGAACAGGCAATACAGGAATATAAAATTGCTCTGAAAATGAATCCCAATGATGTATATGTTCATAATAATCTTGGAAGAGCCTATGTAAAGATCAATAAACTGGGGCTTGCTATTAAAGAATTCAAAAAAGCCATAGAAATAGCTCCCGGCGATCTTTATGCCCATAATAACCTGGGTATAGCCTATTCAAGAGCGGGAAAACTGGATCTGGCAATAGAATGCTACAAAAAGGCACTGGAGATCAACCAGAAAGACGTATATGCCCACAACAATCTTGGCTTTGCCTATACATGCCAGAACAGAATAGATGAAGCAATAGAACAGTTCAAACAGGCACTGGAAATAGAACCGACCGATGTATATGCCCACAACAATCTCGGTATAGCCTATGCCCGTTCAGGCAAACTGGAACTTGCCGTAGAAGAATATAAGAAAGCCATAGAAATTGATCCTGACGACATATATGCTCACAACAATCTCGGTCTTGCTTACACCTACCAGGGTAAACTGGAACTTGCAATTGAAGAATATAAAAAAGCTATAGTAATCAATGAAAACGATGCTTATGCCCACAATAATCTCGGACTTGCCTATACATATCTGGATAAACTGGAACTGGCAGCAGAAGAATATAAAAAAGCTATAGAAATAGATCCTCAGGATATGTATGCCCATAACAATCTTGGTATAGTTTATGCAAGAAAAGGGCAGACTGAAGATGCCATAGAAGAATGGCTCAAAGCCCTTGAAATTAACCCTGATTATGCGGAAGCTCATTTCAACCTTGGCCTCAGTTATACGGATCTGAACAAACTGGATGAAGCTATTTCTTCCTATAAAAAGGCTATAGAACTGGATCAAAAATTAATTCAGGCCTATGGAAATCTTGGACTTCTATATGAAAAACAGGATAATAAGGAAGAATCTATAAAACATCTTGAAATTGCCCTTGCGCTGGCAGAAGAACAGGGTAATGATAATTATGCCCAGAATATCGGGAAAGAACTGGAAAGAATTAAAGGGGCATAGTATTTACCATAAAAAATAAAGGCCACTCCGGTGGCCTTTATTTTTTTTTATTTAATCTCAATAAACTACTTTATTTTGTCCATTTCTCTTAATATATCCAGCAATTCATCTGCTTCGGAAATCAAATCTTTTACCTTACGATAAGTAGGTTCTTCAAGCTTCTTTCTCGTAGTTTTAGAAGCTCCCTTATATGAATTCCATATAATAACCAGAGACAATGCACAAATGCCTCCTGTAAAAAACCATAATAACTTGCTGTCTGTCATAATCTTTTTCTGAAGAAAATTTTCGAGTTTATCAATATTATGAAACACAAAATTACCATAAACTAAAAAAACCTTCATTCTCTCCTCTCATAGAATACACACAGGGATTTTATATATACTACCTATCATGTCCTGTTTATTATAGCAAAAAAATCTGGTAATAGCAATAGTTTGTCAAAAAATGCAATCTCTTGACTTCATATAAAGTTTAAATTATAATGAGACGTTAAAGGGGATGTAGCTTAGATGGTAGAGCGCTTCCTTCGCAAGGAAGAGGTCGGCGGTTCGAATCCGCTCATCTCCATAATAGAAGGGCAGATACGAAACTGCCTCTAAGTTTTCTGGCTGTCTATAATAAGAGTGACAGGCCCCTGGTTATATATCTTTACAAGCATGGAAGCCTGAAATACTCCTTCTGATACTGCAAGTCCCTTTTCTTTGAGGGCTTCTACAAAATCTTTATATAAATTCACTGCAAGTTCAGGAGGTGCTGCATCGGAATAACCGGGACGCTTCCCTTTTCGACAGTCACCGTAAAGGGTAAACTGTGATACAACAAGGGCTTCTCCTGAGACATCCAGAACAGAAAGATTCATTTTATCTTCTTCATCGGGAAAGATTCGTAAACCGGCAATTTTTTCCGCCATCCATGTAACATCTTTAGAGGAATCGTTTTTCCCGACACCGAGAAGAACCATAATGCCCTTCCCTATTTTACCTGTTGTTGTTTCAGTTCCATTTTCTTCAACAAGCACTTCTGCTTCTTTTACTCTCTGGACTATTGCTCTCATAAAAGTTTATTTCCTTTAAAATCGTAATGTGTAATATGGTTCTAACGGGTAACGGGTGACGCGTGGTTCGTGATGCGTGATGCACATTTTCACCGATACGGGGCGACCACAGGGGGGCGTCCCCTACTGGTCACAGATCACTGCTAACTGCTCACTGTAATTAATTCTTCTCCTGAACAATCCTTTTAACCATCGTTATACCTTTTATGCTTTTTATTTTTTTTATAAAACCATTGAGCTGCTGTATATCCTTTACCTCTACAACCATTTTAACTACTGCTTCTCCTGCTCCTTCCGTATAAGCATTTATAGATCTGGAATTTATCATTTCTTCTTTAAGTAATGCAGTTACATCATTCAGAAGTCCCGGTCTGTCCCATCCATTGATAAGTAACTGGACAGGATAAACATTTTTCTTTTTCTTTACCGACCAGTTAACCTCTATGAGACGGTCTGAGTGATTTGAGAAAAACTTTAAATTATGGCATGTTTTCCTGTGGACACTTACGCCTCTGCCCTGAGTAATATAACCTATTATATCCTCTCCGGGGAGGGGGTTACAGCATCTGGCAACTCTTATTACAAGATTCTTTATATCTTTAACCTGAATAAAATTTTCACCGTCATAGGAAAGATCGATCTTTTCCTTCTGTTCTGTACTATCTTTCCCTGTCTGTTCGGATTTTTTCTCTTCAGTTTTTCCTGTAATATTATCAAGTTCTTCTTTTAAAATCTTATTTATCTGAATTACAGGTATATCACCGTAACCGATAGCAGCAAGGAATTCTTCCTCGGAACTATAGAAAGGATATCTCTTCATAACCCTTTCGAAGAGATCTTTTTTGGAAAATCCCCTGAAGATTCTTCTTAATTTTCTTATTTCCCTGTCCGTGATATCCTTTCCTCTTAAAATATTTTCTTCTTTTCTTTCTTTCTTGAACCAGTTTCTGATTTTATTCTTCGCACTGCTTGTAGTGCATATACTCATCCAGTCTCTGCTGGGACCGCCACTCACATTCGACGTTATTATTTCAACAATATCTCCGTTTTTAAGCCTGTAATTAAGGGGAACTATTTTATTGTTTACCTTGGCACCGACACATTTATTACCTACTTCCGTATGAATTCTATAGGCGAAATCAATAGGTGTGGACTCTGCCGGCAGGTCCAGAAGATCTCCTCCCGGGGTAAAAACAAAAACCTGATTATTCAAAAAATCCATTTTAAGAGATTGAATGAATTCTTTTGCATCCTTTAAATCTGCCTGCCAGTCTATAAGCTGCTGTATAAAAGGTGTTATCTGTTTTTGAAACTTTCTGTCCTGTTTCCATCCCTCTTTATACTGCCAGTGAGCGGCAATTCCAAATTCTCCTATTCTGTGCATCTGCCATGTTCTTATCTGAACTTCCATAAGCTCGCCGGAAGGACCGAATACCGTTGTGTGTAAAGACTGGTAACCATTGGCTTTAGGAGTGGCTATATAATCTTTAATTCTATCAGGAAGGGGCACCCATATACTGTGGACTATTCCAAGAACTCCGTAACAGTTGCTCACAGTAGGAACTACAACCCTCAGAGCCGTATAATCATAAATTTCATCAAGTCCCTTTTTCTTATTCAGCATTTTCTGATATATACCATAATAATGTTTAAACCTTGTTTCAATAGTAGCTTTTATTTCATTATGCATCAATTCTTTATTTAAAAGATCCGTTGCTTCTTTAAATACCTTGCTGCTTCTGTCACGTTTTTCGTCTATTTCCTTTACAAGAGAAGCATAAATCTCCGGCTGAAGATATTTAAAAGACAGATCTTCAAGCTCTTTTTTTATATGCCATATACCGAGTCTGTTGGCCATAGGAGCAAAAATTTCTATAGTTTCCATAGATATGGATCTCTGTTTATTCAGAGCAAGAGACGAAAGGGTTCTCATGTTATGAAGCCTGTCTGCCAGTTTTATGAAAATAACCCTTAAATCCTTGGCCATGGCAAGGAATATTTTACGTAAATTTTCTGCCTGTCTCTCTTCCTTTGTCAATCCCTTCAACGAGGTACTGTCACTGATTTTTGTAAGTTTTGTAACACCATCGACAAGATTTACAACTTCTTCGCCGAATATGGAAAGCATTTCTTCATAGGTTACATCTGTATCTTCCAGTACATCATGAAGGAGGGCAGCCACAATGGAAGGTTCATCCAGTTTTAAATCTTCCGCCAGAATACAGGCCACTCCCAGGGGATGTAAAATATAAGGTTCTCCCGATGCACGATTCTGACCTTCATGGGCTGATACTGCAAAACGGAGAGCTTTTTCTATAAATTCCAGATTGGCATCAGGTTTATAAAGTTTAACTTTATGCAGTAATTCTTCAAGGCTATGTTCGATATAATCTGAAGAAGAATAATCAGGAGAAGAAACTGTTTGTTCCATAAATAACTCCATTAAATCGTGACACGTAACGCGTAATGCGTAACGCGTAAAATAATACTGAACCAACGCGTCACGCGTCACGCGTCACGCGTCACGCCATAATTATAATTTATATCACCCTTTTTGTCTATATAAAAAATTAATCTTTATGTCCATTGCATTTACATGACTCTTGTGATATAATAGCACGAAGTATGGAATTGAAAGTGTTTCTATTAACATAAAGCACTGAATTTAGGAGGTGAAAGTAGCGGTACAAAGGCTACTTGTAGATATGATTACTTTAGATCTACAGTTATTTGCTCATAAAAAAGGACTTGGAAGCACCCGTAACGGCAGAGACAGCGCATCCCAGCGTCTTGGTATAAAGAAATTTGGCGGTCAGCATGTAAAACCGGGAGAAATCATTATACGTCAGCGTGGAAGTGAATTCAAGCCAGGCAGTCATGTTATGATGGGCAAAGATTATACTATATTCTCTGTTGTAGAAGGACATGTTTCCTTTGAGAAAAGAGGAAAAAATAAAAAGCTTATAAACGTTCAACCTGTTGCAGTATAAAATCCAGGCAGTTTGTAAAATTAAAAGCCGAAAGTTGTGAATTTACATATTACTTTCGGTTTTTACTTTATATAGGGAAGGAAAATTTTGTGTTTATTGATGAAGCAACCATTTATGTCAGAGGCGGAGACGGCGGATGCGGGCTTGTATCATTTCATAAGGAAAAATATATAGCCTACGGAGGGCCGAGCGGAGGTGACGGAGGAAGAGGGGGGAATGTATATCTTATTGCAGATACAAACCTGAATACACTCCTCTCATTCAAGTATAAATCCCATTTTCATGGTGACAATGGAAAACCTGGACAGAAAAAAAACAAAACAGGGAAAAGTGCCGAAGATTTATATATAAAAGTGCCTCCCGGAACAGTCATAAAAGACCATGACACAGATGAAATATTATGTGATCTTACAGATACACACCATAGATTACTTCTGGCACGTGGAGGCAGAGGGGGCAGAGGAAATGCCCGTTTCCCTACTTCTACCAACCAGGCACCGAGAAGAGCCGAGAAAGGAGAACAGGGAGAAGAAAGAACTCTTAAACTGGAATTGAAGCTTCTGGCAGATGTAGCTATTATAGGATATCCGAATGTCGGTAAATCTACCCTTATATCCAGAGTTTCCGCTGCAAAACCTAAAATCGCCGATTACCCCTTTACAACACTTGTACCAAATCTGGGAGTAGTAAAATTAACTGAAGATAGAACGGCAGTATTTGCCGATATTCCGGGACTTATAGAAGGTGCTCATAAAGGAACCGGTCTCGGGTATCAATTTCTGAGACATATAGAAAGAACAAAAATACTTATTCATGTAATCTCTCTTGCAGATATAAAAGAAGATAATCCCCTTGAAAATTATTATTTAATAAATAAGGAATTACAACTTTATAATTCCATGATGTCTGAATTACCTCAGATAGTGGCAGGAAATAAAATAGATTTACCCTGTGGAAGAGAAATAAAAGACAGAATTGAAGAAGAATGTAAAAAAATAGGGGTAAAATTCTATGCCATATCTGCTGTTACAGGTGAAGGAGTTCACGAGCTTTTAAAAGGAGTAACAGAAATACTCTTACAAAAAATAGATAGAAAAAAAGATGAAATCCATGAAATGAGAGATATTTCTCTTCCCCGGA
>DAIOEN010000189.1:9730-14154 GCA_036746235.1 Vulcanimicrobiota bacterium
ATAGATAGAAAAAAAGATGAAATCCATGAAATGAGAGATATTTCTCTTCCCCGGAAGCCTCTCAGGGAATTATCTATTAAAATGACAGACGGAAAATATATCGTAACAGGAGATATTATAGAAAAGAAGGTTTCTATGACCTATCTCGACAATGAAGAATGTTTGAGACATTTACAGAAACATCTCTATCGCAGAGGTATTATAGAAGCACTGGAGAAAAAAGGTATAAAAGACGGAGATACTGTTGTCATTGCAGATTATGAATTTTCTTATTCGAAAGATACATATGGAACAGGTAATGAGGATTGAGTTAAAAACACTATCATATATATAAGGAAGAATATATATAAAGGAAGAAAAAATTATGGATGGCAATGAAATACTCTTAAACAACAGATATCGTATGATGGATATACTTCGTATTGACGGGACAGGAGACAGGTATGCCAAATATACTATTGCCGATACTCACGATAACGATAAGACAATGGTAGCGAAAGAAATGATTATTACAGCTTCATCCCGTCAGGAAAAAGAAGAAATAATAGAACGTTTTATGACTCAGGGCCGGAGATTTATGCAATTAAATCACCCCTGTCTCTGCAAGGTTACTGATTGTTTTGCTGAAAAAGGGTGTCTCTATCTTATAATGGAATTTATTGTAGGGGAATATTTAGATGAAATATTGCAGACCTATCTCCTTAAAACAAAGATGCCTTTCAGCGAGAAGCAGGTTATAGAGGTAAGCTTCCGTATATGTGAGGCAATGGAATATCTCCACAGCAATGATATTTTATGCGGAACCCTTCAGCCAACCAATATAATGTTCTCAAGAGATACAGGCCGTCTGGTTTTAATTGATTTCGGAATTTCCCGTATACTCATTCCTGAACCTGAGAAAGCACCTATATATATACAGGGATATTCTCCTCCTGAACAGTATGAAGGTATAATAGAACCAAGATCGGACATATATGGCCTGGGAGCAATTATGCATTACCTTATGAGCGGAATAGATCCGGCACTGTACAATGTTCAATTCAGCTATCCCCCTTTATCAGGGCTGAGGACAGATCTTTCAAAAGAAATAGAAGCAGTTGTAAACAAGGCACTTCAAAAAGATCTGGCAAACAGATTCAGTTCCGCTACGGAAATGAAAGGTGCTCTCGGTGTTGTTTATCAAAGACTGGCCAAAACTTTTGTAAAAAAAGCAAGCTGGACTATGCTCGGAGGCAATCCAGAAAGAACCGGGAGCCAGGGAGAACCTCTTAAAGGCGTGCCCCGTTTCAGGTGGAAATATAAAGCCGGCAGAGGAGCCATTTCCAGCCCTGCCATTGTTAATAATATGGCCTATGTATCAGCCTATGATAATTACATATATGCTCTCAATATGAATGACGGGTCATGCCTGTGGGAATATAAAGTCAGAGGTCAACTTGCCTCATCTCCTATTATATATGAAGGTACTCTCTATGCAGGATGTATGGACTGCAACCTCTATTCAATCGATATAAATGCCATATGTCTCAAATGGAAATACAAAACAGATGGACTCATAACATGCACGCCTGCCCTGGCAGGAGAAGTTGTTTATACAGGTTCTTATGATTCTTATTTTTATGCCATAGATGTAAATGGCGGAAGACTCATATGGAAATTCAATGCAGGAGGAACTGTTATGTCCTCACCTGTTGTATGGGAAAATGTTGTATATTTCGGCTCCCTCGACAGTCATGTTTATGCTCTTACAACGGAAAACGGGGAGTTAAAATGGAAATTTAAAACAGGATACAGCATATCATCGTCTCCATGTATTTACCAGGGTAAAGTTTTTATAGGATCCTATGATGGCCACCTTTATTCTATTGATATTAATAGCGGTGAACCTGTATGGGTTCTGAATACTTCCTCAACTATAACCTCTACTCCTGTTGCATCTGATGGTATAGTTTATATAGGTACTCACAGCGGCCATATGATTGCTATAGATACAGAAACAGGTAAACCGGTGTGGAATTATAAAGTTAAGGATCCGTTTCAATCGCCACCTGCCATATCAGGAGGTATACTTTATTTCTATGCTGAAAAAACAAAACTGTTTATTTTAAACGGAAAAACAGGACAGGTAGTTTCCTGTATTGACAGTGGTATAAATTTCTCTTCATCACCTGCTATTTCCGATGGTTTTTTGATTATAGGTACATCTGACGGATATATATATGGTTTTAAATAGGCAGTCAGCTTTCAGGAGTCAACTTTCAGCATCCAATCAGTCAAATTTAGAATCTTAAAATTTTATTTAAAATTCAAAGGAAAGTAAGGTATTGAACTAGAAATTTTAAAAGGATAATAATAAAATGCAGTTAAGTATCAGCTATCAGCTAAAGGTAACAAATCCTGGTTATATAAATAGTCTAAAAAGTAACATTTAAAGTAACATTTAATGATAGTTATTATGTACTTCTGATAAAAACTGAATGTTGATAGCTGAATGCTTACAAAATATTTAAGGAGACATAGATAGAAAATGAGTTCTGATTTTTCAAGCAAAAACATAACCGGTGAAGATATAGATGACATATATTCGTTGATTAAAGAAAAAGGCCCTGTTTTTTTTGATTATCTGGTCAATTATATTTTTAAAAGAAGAGACGAAGAAATCAACATAAGATTGATAGAACAGCAATTACAGGGAAAACTTGAAGGCGATAAAAGATTTACTGGTTGCAGTGATTACTACTGGTGTCTGTCTGAATTAATTCCCGACAAAGAACTGGTTTCCGATAAAGATATAGACAGGGTTGAATTTTTTATTACCAATTCAAAAAATTCTGTTACCATTGATAATATAGCAGGGTATCTAAAAAAAGGTGACGATAAACCTTTTAAAGATTGTCTCACATACAGACTTCATCAGGATGAAAGATTTTTGCTTGTAGATACAAATCTATGGAATCTCAGAAAAGAAATCAACAAAAAAGTTTTCAGAAAGCCACAGGAAATGCCGGAACCGACTCCTCCTTCAGAACCTGCTTCTATAGTTGAACTGGCTCTTGTTATGGATAATATTCTCCGTGATGTTGAAGAAGTAAATGAAATGAAAGAAAGTCAGAAACTCCAGGTATGTAAACCTGCACCTGTTCGTTACTCCTTATTTGATACCGATATAAGCGGAGGGTGTATGAAAATACTGCCATGTATGAGACATTATTTTCCGGATCATCCCATGATAATTGAAATAAAGGTCTGCGGAAGGCTTAAAGAATATACTGCATATATAAATAACAGAACAGGCTATCTGAGAGGCCTGGAAGAATGGTTCAAGGAAATGTCTCTATTCAAGGAAGATGTAATACTTATTATACCTCTGGATCAGGCAAAAAAGGTTTACAGATTCTTCACACGTAATGAAAAAAATCCCTATCCGAACGAAAACTGGAGAGTAAAACAATTTCAAAATTTAAAAACCTTTTATCAAAAATCTCCTCTTTCTCTTACAAATCTGGTTCTGCAGGTAGCAAAAGCTTTTCAGGATGTATCAGTTCATTTTGACAGTATTTATGATGAAGTCAATTCCATATGTCCTGTAAGCAGAG
This sequence comes from Vulcanimicrobiota bacterium, assembly GCA_036746235.1. Lineage (GTDB taxonomy): Bacteria > Vulcanimicrobiota > SpSt-956 > SpSt-956 > JAKJGF01 > CALARM01. Next base: position 13,327 of record DAIOEN010000189.1, read on the forward strand.
AACTTGTATCTATTATTCTTAATAAACTGCCATTCTGCCAGCCAGGTAATAAAGATTTCTGGACCTTTGATGATAATAAATTTAATAAATTTTTAATTTTAGGATTTATCAATCTTACAAAAGAACTGTCATCTGATGCAAAAAACAAAGTGTCTCTTGACACTTCGTCTCTCGATGAAAATGAAAAAACCCTGAAAAAAAATCTTAAAATCAAAGAAGAAAAAATAAAGGATCTGGAAGCATTAGTAGATGCAAAAGAAAAACTTCTGGACATAAAAAAGCATGAAGCAGAAGATGCTCTGGCAAAGATGACTGCCTTTGAAAAACTCGCGGAAATAAGGGTTCAGCAGATTAACACTCTTACAGGTAATGTGGAAGAACTTGAAAATAGATTAAAAGAAACGAAACAGGAGATGGAAAATACTAAAAAATCGTCAATGGAAGGAACATCTCTTGAAATCAAACAATTAAAGAAAAAGCTTCTTTCTATGCAGGAACTATTCCTGAATAAAAAGAAGCTCTTTATTCAACTGGAAAAAGAGAAAAAAGAACTGGAAAAAGCCCTGCTGGAAATGGACAAAATTACCTCTGCTCTGGAAAAAGAAAAAAAGGACCTTTTGAAACAGATAGAAACAATAAAAAAAGAAACAGAAGAAGAAAAAAAGAAAGCAGGTCTGGATGAAGGGAAGCTGAATGAACAGCAGAGCAAAATAGAAGAATTTAATAAGACCCTGGAAAAACAGAATATAATAATAGAAGAACATAAGAAAAAACTGGAGGAACAGGAAAAATCTATCGAAGAATACAGAAGAAACCTGGAGGAACAGG
>DAIOEN010000190.1:0-14106 GCA_036746235.1 Vulcanimicrobiota bacterium
GAGAGAAAAAACTGGATAATTATATAATAGTATTTGCGGAAAATACTGTTAAAACTGTCGTAGTAATATCTGGTTCTATCATGTGTCTTCAGGAACTGGGATATAATGTGACAGGTATTGTTGCCGGACTCGGTATAGGAGGTCTTGCCTTTGCCCTTGCGAGCAAGGACTTCGTGGCAAATATATTCGGCTTTATTACCATATTTCTGGATAAACCTTTTACGGTAGGTGATTATATAGTAACGCCCGATGTGGAAGGAACTATAGAAGATATATGGTTAAGGTGTACAAAAATCAGAGCTGCCGATCAGTCTCTTGTAACGATTCCCAATTCCGTTCTTGCTGCAAAAGCCGTTACAAACAGATCTGTAATGAAAAAAAGAGTGATGACCTTTAAAATCGGTGTTCTGTGTTCTGCTAAATCATCTCAGATTGATGAACTGTGTAAAAGACTCAGGGAAATGCTGAACCATCATGAAGGTGTAAATAGCGAGACAATTCATGTTTATTTTACAGAATTCGGAGAGAGTTCTTTCAATATTTTTCTTTATTTTTTTACAAACAGTACCTTATGGGAAGAATATCTGGAGGTTCAGCATGATGTAAATCTTAAGATTATGAATATTATGGAAGAGCTTTCTGTTAAACGGGCATATCCTTCAAGAAGCATATATATAGAAAAAGATGTTTCTTTAGAGAAAAAGTCATAAAAACAACGTGACCATCAGAAAAAAAGGCTGAACAGAAAATTCAACCTTTTGACCTGTTAAATTTTTCAAAATCAGTTAAATTCATGCAATATCACCTTCTGGTAAGTCTGTACATTAATTTTGTCAGACCTATTTTGTCACACATCCTGTTTAAGAAACTGCCCTGTTCTTTCATAATATTTTCAAGCCGTCCATGTTTAAGCCATATGCCTATACATTCTTCACAGACCCATACCTGGGTATTTATAAACTGTACTTCCTGCAGTCCCATGCCGCATTGAGGGCATTTCATGTAGTGAAGCTGCTGTCTTCTCATTTTTTCTTCGTCTAACAGTCTGGTCTGTTTTTCACTTCTCTCTTCTTCAAGTTTTTTTCTGAGGTCTGCTATGAGTTTCGCTTCATGTTTTGCAATGTAATCTTCCAGATTTTTATTTAAAATCTTCTGTTTCATTGCTCCGTACTGAGCAATCTCTTCAATTGCAGATAATCTGCTGGTCAGACTCTGATTTTTGGTTTTTACAGTCCCAAAATCACTTTTTACCGTTTCCATAGAGGTCACCTCCCTTCTGCAGAATTTATATGAAAATGACGACGTTTTATGCTTTACTGTCTGTTAAATTTCATATTTGATAGTGACCGCTCCGGTTATGCCTGTTATTAGAATTTTTTGACCATTACCGGATTATTATCTGCTGATTACGGGAGAAGTGTCTTCAGGAGAAGCGATTGAACAGGGGGAAAGTATTTATTTTTTTTGATAATAAAAGGTTTGTATATAACCTGAACATAAATACACTTCTATTTATTATATCATCATTTGCGATAATTTACAAGGGATAATTTTTTTACGACATATAGATTTACTTTAATATCTACTCTGGTTTCGGGAGAACTTCTATATTTTTTTTTGCTTTTTGTGCCACAGGGCTTTCGGGGGAAAGTTCTATTACCCTCATATATGCTCCATAGGCTTTTTCTCCATTACCTGCCGCCTGGTATATAACTCCAAGAATAAAAAAACCTGCCTGATCTTTTTCGTTAAGTTCTGTCGCCTTTTTTGCGCATTCTATCGCCCTCGGATTATTCCCGTTCAGATAAGATGCCCATGCCAGTTCACGGTAATAGTCACTGTTATAAGGTGATAGTTTTACTGCTTTTTCATATTCAGTCACTGCTTCTTTAATTCTTTTGCTTCCAAGTAGAGATTCTGCAAGAAAATAATGACTTTTGCCTTCTGATGGTGCTAATTTTGTAGCCTCTCTGAATGAGGAAATGGCTTCTTCGTATTTTCCCGTATAATAATAACATAAGCCGAGATTATGGTGGAGTGTTGCATTCTTTGGTTCAATTGTTCTGGCTTTCAGGTAAAAGGTAGAGGCTTTGTCATATTCTCCGTTATCGAAATATGCACTGCCAAGGTTTACATTATAGATGGTATTGTCCGGTTCCTGTGATGCAGCCAGGATAAATTCTTCTATTGCCTCTTTAATTTTCTCTGTTTTTATATAACATTTTCCCAGTAAATTATGTGTCAGAGGATCATCTGGCAATGCTTCAATAGATTTTTTAAGATTTGTTATGGCAGAATCATAATCTTCCATGTAGAAATAACATACTCCAAGATTATGGTAACACGTTGTATCAGGTTTTATAGCTATTATTTTATTGTATGTTTCTATTGATTTTTCATAATATTTAGTTTTATAGAGACAATCTGCCAGAGCCAGAAGAAATTTTATCTCCTTTGGCTTCAGTTTTACTGCCTCTTCATAGGCAGTTATTGCTTCTTTGTACATACCTTTTTTATAATACATATCTCCCAGTGCTTTATGAGTTTCCGCAATAGATGGCGCCAGTCTTATGGATTGAAGATAATTTTTTTCCGCTTTTTCATAATCTTTCAGTTTTTCATAACACAGGGCCATAGCAAGGTAAATTACTCCATTTTTTGCATCTAATTTTAATATGTCATTATAAATCTTCAGTGCTCCGTTGTAATCACCTTTACCTGACAGGCCTTTTGCCTTTTCCATCAGTTCTTTTACACCCGGTTTTTTTGGTGTAGGAGTGGGTTTGGGTTCTCCTTCTTTCCCTTCCCCTTCTTTTTTTCCTTCTCCCTCTTTATTTTCTCCTCCATGAGAACTGCTGGAAGCTACTTCCTGTTTTATATTACCGTACGTAACTGATATGTTTACAGTGAAAGCTATTATAAGAAAAATTACCACTATAAGTTTATTTAAATCCATATTGCACCTGCCTTAAATCGGTAACGCGTCACGCATCACGCGTCACGCGTTACGATTTTAACTACCATTTTTCTCTGTGGACTTTACTTTCGTCATACTTTGTTCTTGCAGGTATGTTCTCTGCCGGATGTCCTACAGGAATAAGAGAAAGTATGTGTATGTGTTCCGGTATTCCCAGGGTTTCTCTTACTGCTTTAAGACGATCCGGTCTGGGATGGACTCCGAGCCATACGGAACCAAGTCCAAGACCTCTTGCACTGAGCAGTATATTCTGTGTGGCTGCACTGCAGTCCTGTGCCCAGTAATCTGATTTTGCGGGATCTCCTGCCACTGCAATGGCAAGTGGTGCTTCTGTCAGCATTTTTCCATAGGGATGAACTTCTGCAAGTCTGTCCAGGGTTTTTCTTTCCTTAACTATTATGAATGACCATGGTTGAACATTTCTGGCAGAAGGAGCTGCCATGGCTGACTTTAGAATAATCATAAGGTCTTCTTCTGAAACAGGGTCGGAAGTGAAATTCCTTATACTTCTTCTGGATGTTATGAATTTTAAAACTTCTTCTTTTGTCATTTTAATTGCCTCCTTTTTAATGTTCGTAACGCGTTACGCGAGGAATAAATACTCTTTTAATATTAACTGCACGTTTTTTATACGCGTCACCCGTTACGCGTCACGCGTCACGATTCTGTTCCGGGTTAAAAATTACAGAGCCATGCTCTACGGGAAACTCTATAGTAAATGTAGCCCCTTCTCCTTCCTTACTATGGACATAAATTTTTCCTTTATTTTGTTTAACCATTCCATAGGATACGCTCAGACCAAGTCCTGTACCTTCTCCTACTTTTTTTGTTGTGAAGAAAGGATCGAATACTCTGGGAATATCCTCAGGTTTTATACCGGGCCCTGTATCCTTAAAAGTGATTTTTATAATATCATTATCCTGTTCTGTTTTAACAGTCAGAGTTCCTCCTTTTTCTCTCATAGCCTGAATGGCATTTGTGGCAATATTTAAGAAAATCTGCTGGAATTGATGGGGATCGCCTGTTACAGAGGGAAGATCTTTTTCTAATTCTTCTATAAATTCTAAATTACCTTTTTTAAGTTCATAATTAACCAGTTTTTTTGTTTCTTTTAACACATCATTTATTGATATAAGTTGCTGTGTTATTTCATGGTTTCTTGAAAAAACCATCAATTTTTGTAGTATTTCTTTTGCCCTTATAGCTTCTTTGTTTATAGTCTCAAGATCATCCTGCATTTCTTTATCGCATTTCGGATTGATTTTAAGAAGCTGGGCAAAGCCCATAATACCTGTAAGGGGATTATTGATTTCATGGGTAATACCTGCTATGAGCTGTCCTATGGATGCGAGTTTCTCTGCCTGTATCATCTGTTCTTCCCATAATTTTTTCTGTGTTATATCACGAAATATCCCTGCTATATATATGGGATTATTCTCTTCATCTCTTATAGCAGAAGCTGAAAAATGAACAAGAATTGGATTGCCGTTTTTTTTCTTTATCTGAACTTCTTCTTCCCAGCTTTTTTGAACAATAAGATTTATCAGTGCTTTTAATTTGTCCGTATTTTTCCCGGGGAAGAATGAAATAAATGATTTTCCTGATATTTCATAATCTTCATATTCAAGAAGTTTTTTTACTGCATCATTTATAAAAGAAATGTTACCTTCCATATCTGCAATAAAAACACATTCACTTATGCCTTTTATGACATGGGCAAATTTTAATATCTCTCTGTTTCTTTCGTTTAATTCAATATTAAGTAATTCTATCTCTTTTTTTTCTTTTCCCTCCAGAGCAAGTTCCTCTATGTTTCTCTGTCTTATTACAACAACTAAATAGAATCCAGCAATAAGAAGGAGAAATTTGATCATAAAAACATTACCTGGAGAACCCATTACGTGAGCAATTTTCCCCGGTATCATTTCTATAAGAGAGAAAGCATGGATTGTCCAGTACAAACTGTCAAAAGTTAAAGCAATACTGAAAACTATAAAGGCTTTTACCAGTGCATTTACCTTAAAGTTATCAGGAGTCAGTTTCCCGTATCTGAAAAGTAGATTATAGAGTATATATATCCAGATAAGAGAAAGATTAATATAGATTAATACTATCAGATAACTGTTAATCATAAGTTTTATAGTTTCTATTGCTCAAATTTCTTTAATTATACCATATTGTCACATTTATTTACTACTTTATTTAAAGTTTATTTTCTTCAAAGGATTCTAATTTTTTACACCGAATATCTGATATTCTATTCTGATATAATATTCACCATTCACCATTCACCATTTAGGAGATGATAACCATTGAAAATTTTTTTAACTTTTCTTTTTCTTTTAGCAATGATTTATATTATTACTGCCCAGGGTATAGTTACCAGTGTCAATGCTTCGGATGTAAATATAAGAGACGGTGCCGGCCTTGATAAAAAGATAATTGATCAACTGCAAAAAGGGGAAGAACTGATTTTAATAGATGTGCAGGGTGACTGGTATTATGTGGAATACAGGGGAAATAAAAGGGGCTGGATATTTAAGGATTTTATAGTAAGTGCCACTCCTGTAATAAAGAATACACCTCCTGTACCAAAGAATACCCCTGCTCCTGTGCCTGACATAAGTGAAGGAAAAATTGTTTTTGCTACTACTTCCGGTCTTAAGATTGTAAATGATGATGGCACAAATCTTAAATCTCTGACTGATGCAGAAGGTGATAATTTCCCTGTATGGTCTCCTGACGGTAAAAGAATAGTTTTTATTAATTACAGGGAAGGAAGAAATCTTTATGTTATAAACAGTGACGGACAGGGCAGAAAAAAAATAACAGAGCATCTATCTGTTATGCCATATATAGAATGGTCAAAAAATGGGAAAATTATGTTTTTTAGTGTGGAGTTTTTAGAAAATTTATATTATACGAATATCTTTACGTTACCTGAAGGAGGAAAGGTGAAAAATATAAGTCAGAAAAAGGATAATTCTGACAGCCATCCCCTGGTGGCACCGGATAACAGCCTGATCGCTTTTTGTTCCAGAAGGGACAGGAACAGTGAAGTATATGTAATGAAGCCTGATGGCACAGGTCAAAGAAATCTCACAGTCCATCCTGCTGAAGATGTGCCGGCATGCTGGTCAAAGAGCAGTAAAAGCATAGTTTTTACCTCCAACAGGGATTCCGACTATAAAACTCTCAGGGTAACTCCTTCTCCGAGAGAGATTTATCTGGTCAAGATAGAAACTATGCAGGCTATTAATCTGACAAATAACAGCGGAGATGATTATAATCCTGCTGTCAGTCCTGATGGCAATAAGATACTATTTCTCTCTGACAGAATTGACGAACAGAGAAAAGATTATGCCAGTATATTTGTAATGAAATCTACAGGAAAAGAGGTTCTACAGATTACCGATATAAAGGGTGAGAAATCAAATATTTCCTGGTCTCCTGACGGTTCAGAAGTTATTTTTCAGGTGAATTCAGGGGGGACTGATTATATTTATATTACGGATATTAAAGGGAAAAATAGACCATTTTTATTAAGTGAAGGATTTTCACCACAGTGGTGGCAGAAGCAGTGAGCAGTTATCAGTGACCAGTGAGCAGTGAGCAGTTATCAGTGACCAGTGACCAGTGAGCAGTTATCAGTGAGCAGTTACTAGATCACTTTTCACTTTTCACTCTTCACTCTTCACTTTTCACTCTTCACCCTTCACTACTTACAGCATCTGAAACCGAGAAAATAATACCTGAAGGTCGGTTTGTACCATCTTCTGAATGATGAACGGAAATGAATGGGATTATCCAGAAACCATGCCCCTCCTCTTACCACTTTGTATTCAGTGCCAAAATTGTCATTTGTATAGGTACTTCCTGAATAGGCATTCAGCCAGTCTTCACACCATTCCCATACATTCCCTGCCATATCTTCTACTTTAAAGGGACTTATGCCCTGCGGAAAACTTCCTACAGGCATAAGGCTTCCACAGCCTCCATAACATCTATTGGCACACTTTTTAGGGCTCCATTCGTTTCCCCAGGGATATTCTCTTCTTTCTACACCGCGGGCAGCTACTTCCCATTCTGCTTCCGATGGCAGTCGCTTTTCTGCCCATTCTGCATAAGCTTTTGCGCCGTACCAGGTAACGCACACAACAGGATGGTCATCATAACCTGTTTCAACCCTGTATCGTCCTCTCAGTTTTTCTATCCTGCATTCACTATCATTTATATAAATCCAGTGCTCTTCTGCCCCTTCCATTCTTTTTCTGTTCAGGAATTTGCAGTACTGCCTGTTAGTTATGAGATATTTGTCTATATAGTAAGATTTTAAATTAACCATGTGTCTCGGTTTTTCTATTTCTACAGCATTGGGATTATTATCATCATTACCAATCCAGTATTCTCCACCCGGTATGAGCACCATGTGTGCTTCATCTTTTTCATTGTTTATAAATTCAGGTAGTATGGTTTCATCAATTTCAATTTCAGGTATTTCTACATCTTCAGGCAACTCCTGAGTAGTTTTAACATTTCTTATCTCTCTCCTTATGAGTGTCTGGATCATATCAGGAAGGGCCTGTATTTTGTGAAATAACTCTGTTGTCAGTCCTCCTGTTTTTTCTTTTTTCTTTGTAACGGCCTTTTCTTCCTGTTTTTTAGTTCCTTCTATTCTGGTAGAAAGATTTGAAGCTGTTTTTTCTTCTTTCTTAAAAGCAGAAACTGTCAGATCCGGCAGTTTCCTGGTCTGATTTAAATATTCCGCAAGAGCTTCTTTCATTGCTATAGCAGTTTCATATCTGTCTTCTATTTCAAGAGCAAGAGCTTTTTCCAGTATTATTTCAAGCTCTACCGATACGTCAGGATTAAGGTACCGTACAGGTTTAAACATACATGGAGCAGGCACTTTACCTGTAAGTAAATGATGCATTGTCGCTCCGAGTGAAAAGAGATCGCTTTGAGGCACCACTTTACCGTCAAATTGTTCCGGAGAGGAGTAATGTGGCGTTCCAATTGATGTCATAGTATTTATATTTTCAGGCATTATACTTCTGGCTATACCGAAATCTACCAGCATTACCTGGTTATTAGTTTTCTGGATCATTATATTGGCAGGTTTCAAATCTCTGTAAATAATAGGAGGGTTATTTCTGTGCAGATAAGAAAGGACATCAAGTAAATCTATAGCCCATTTAACCACTTTATCTTCAGGTAATCCCGGCTTACCGTATTTACGAAGAATTTCATCAAGATCCTGGCCTTCTACAAAATCCATAACAAGATAATAGGTACCTTTTTCTATAAAGTAATCTATTACTCTCGGAAGATTGGGATGATGAAGTGTTCGAAGCATTTTGGCTTCTTCCTGAAATCTGAAGGCCAGGTAATTGGCATCATGGGAAGATTCGTTAATTATCATTTCTTTTACAGCGCATTTGTTGCTGAACCTCTTATCGATAGCCTGATAAATCGCTCCCATACCACCTGATTTTATAAGCTTTTTTATTTCATATCTGTTATCAATAACAGTTCCCGGTGTAAGGGAACCGGTAGTTGTTGTTTCTTCCATAGAACAACCGCAATTACCACAGAACTTTGCATCACCATTATGTTTTTCACCGCATCCGGGACAGTATTTTGGCATAAAGTTCCTCCTGTTTTTTACCTCAGCCGGTTATCTCCGTGCTTGAAATCCTCCTGATAATTCTATATTTAGTAATCATGTCCTTTGAAAAGTAAAAATTTTCTATTTTTTCATAGTAATTATTTCTATAGTATTGTAAAATAGTGAAAAGTGAAAAGTGAAAAGAGTTTATAGTTGAGAGATTTATTAAACTCTCAACCCTCAACGTTCAACTCTAAACTTATGTAACGCATTACACATCACGCATCACGATGTTAAGGAGGAAATAATTTTGTTAGATATCTTATTAGAGAATGATATAAAATCATATGTTGAACATAGTAAGACCAGAATTGTATTCGGATGGGAGAAATCCCTTGAAATAAGAACTTACATAGATACGGTTATAAGAGAGTTGCAGCAATATCTCTATATAGGGGATCAGGTTTTCTTATTGATTGCCAGACCTCTTATAGAAACGGAATTTTATTCTAAATTTATTCAACATCTCGGCCAGGCAGAAGTATTCCCATGTGATTGTCAGAATCCCGGACTTATGGATCTTGCAGAGGTTTTTGCCGCATACAGAAAAAATAGACAGAGAATAGTTATAGGAGTCGGAGGAGGAAGTATAATGGATCTTGCCAAGGCTATATCCGGCTGGGCCTATCATCCTGGCTTCATTCCAGCTTTCCCCCGTATTTCAGAAGGTCTTCCATGTTATCCCTTAATACTTATTCCGACTATGGCAGGGACAGGCAGTGAAGTCACTCCTTATATCTTTATGACTGATAAGCAGGGTTGCAGAGTCATAAATGGTCTTGTTCCTCCCTATATATCAATTGTAGATCCGTGGCCGTCCATTACTTCCATGCATTATCAGACACTTTATGCGGCTATGACAGCCTTTACTCATTCCATTGAAGCTCTTGTCTCAAAAAATGCCACTCCTGAAACAGATAAACTCGCTTTTCGAGCAATTGAACTTATAATTGCCAATCTTACGAAAGTATTAAAAGATAAAGGTCACAGGGATGGAAGAACAATGTTATCCCTTGCATCTGTTCTTGCAGGATTATCTACAAAGGCAGGACTTGGACTTGCCACATGTATGGCACTTCAGATACATAATATTCCTTATGGGCTTATAGTATCACTTGTTTTACCTTTTGTTCTGGAATATAATAAAGCTTTTTGCGGAGAGAAATATGAACGTGTAAATAATTTATTTATTTACAGAGGGGAAGAACTGTCTGAAACTATTCAGGACTGGTTTAATTATCTGGGAGTTTATTCTTTTGAAGGTATGTACAGAAAAAATCTGGAAACATTTCTTCACAGTGAATACTGTATCCGTTTATCCGCACAGCTCGTTATGGACAATATTCATTATGCTACTAACCCGGCCGTCGCAGATGAAGAAGCTATAAAGAATCTCTTTTTCTCTCTTCATACCATACCACTTCAGCCTCAGAAAAGATATGGAGATCTTCTTATGTAAAAATACGACTTCAGACTTACGTCTTTAGTCTTATTGTTATAAGTATTTTTTTAGGAATCTACTACCTGAGAAGCTTTTTAAGTTTTTTAAATTATTGTACTATAAATATGGAAAATTTTAACAAAGGAGGGATAAGCGATGTATTTAAAAGTGGTAATTGACAGAACTGGTAATACACATATGATAAAACCCAGACCGGAAGTTGATGTTGTATGTCCTTTTTGCAAGGCTGTTAATACTTATATACTTGCTCAGGATTCAAACCTTTTCTGTAATTGCTGTGGTAAACGTCTTGTTACACAGATCGATGATGGTATTTCTGACATAGAGGAAGAATATTCTGACGAACAAATAAGTGATTTTATCCGCATTTTAAAAGAAGGTGGTTCTTTTTATGATAGAACCGATGCTATAACATCTCTTGGAAGGATTTCCAGAAACAATAAGAGAATTGGTATTATATTTAATTTGTTGCATAAAATAAGTATTTCAGAGCCTGATCTCGAAGTAAGAGGATATGCCAGGGAAGCTCTTGATAAACTGGGACTAAAACCCGTTATAGCAAGACCTGCTGAAGTGAGTAAACCTCAAATATCGACTGTTGCAAATGAAGAGAAAAAGTTAAAGAATGCTGATCTGTCACCTTTTAAAACTTATAAAATAGAAGACTTACCTGAGGAAACAAAACAACAGATTACATTATTGAAGGAAAATAAAATCAATGGTAAATCATCTGTTGCTCCCGTCAGTAACGGAAAAAATACAAAAAATACCTATTCAATGGAAGATGAACTTTTATCTTTATTAAATGATATTTAATTTTCCCATTTCCTCTATAAAACTTTTATTACCTCCTGCGGATATTATTATTTTTTTCGAGCCTTACTGTTTTTACCACAATATTTCCCCTGCCGGCTTAAAGGTATTTATGGTTATTGATAAAATTCAGTCTCTCTTCTAAATATATCGGAAAAAATATCGCCGCCTCTCCAATATTTTCCTCTTGCTATAAATAAGTCTCTATAGTAAAATATAAACATATTATCTTTTTATAGTTTAGGAATAGAATTTTATTAATTATCTCTTTCCTCGCGTAACGCGTAACGCGTGACGATTCTTATATAAACTATAAATATGTACGTTAATCTTGAAAAGAGCCGGCGATTCCTATTTATTAGAGAGGATGATTATCTATGAATGCACAGATTTTTGTGCAATTTGAAGACAGGGTTAAAAAAGTTATTGATTTTTCTACAGAGGGCTATGTTATTCCGGAAAGGATATATTATGGTTTCACTAATGATAAAGAACCAGGATATGATAGTATATGGTATAACCTTCAGGGGAATCCCGGCAGTGAAATAAGTAATGATTTTTATAAACGATCGATTAAAGAAGAACCTCCTGTTTTTGTTTACGAAGGTTTCAGAGTCAAGGTAAATCCTTTCCTGGCTTTTAAGAAAATTATTTACAGAATCAGATATTGTTATAAATACAGAAGCTCAAATCACTATGATCCCAATAATTCTCTTGATGCTCCCGATGTATATTATTTTCATGCCCCTACAAGAGATTTCTGGGATGCTGTTACCTATTAAGAGGTAGTAAAATATTATGAATCTGACTGTAGATCTTCAGGGTGATAGTAAATACTGTTCTATCGAGCAAATTTCATCAATTATATCAGACTCGGGTGAATATATAAAAAGTGAAATAAAAAAATTTACCCATAAAATATTACTTGACGAATTATTCAAAGGTAAAGAAGATACTCATATTACTGTCAGAAAATGCAGGGAAGAACTTGAAAAGAATCCCGGAGATCCTGTAGCCAACACCCATCTTGGTACTGCATATCTCATTAAAGATAAAATAAATATGGCTATAAGACAATTTAAGAAATCTCTTGAGACTCTTCCTGGCTATGAAGAAGCTCTGTATTATATGGCTATAGCCTGTTATTTACAGGATAAACCTGATAGTGCCTATGAATATTTCCATAAAATTGATTTTAAACCGGATCTTGTAAGACTGTGTATTATGGGTGATATATATTATAATAACGGTGAAATACCTGATTCTATACAGTTTTTTAAAAAAGCTATAGAAATGGACAGTAATTTTCCTTTACCCTATATAGCACTGGGAAATATATGCAGTTTCGAAGGTAATTTTCCCAGGGCCATAGAGTGTTACGGAAAAGGTCTGGATATAGTTCAAAGCAGTATTATATCGCTGAGTATAGCTTTTAACCATTACCTTTCAGGTAATATACAGGATAGTATGGAAATAATAAGGGGGCTTCTGGATAAAGATCCTGATTATAGTGCTGTTAATTTTCTCTACGGTTTTTTCCTTTCCCAGTCAGATAATATTGAAGATGCTATAAAATACTGCCACAGAGCTGTAGAGCTTGAAGATGGAAACTATCTTTTTTATAAAACACTCGGTTATTTATATCTTAACAGTGGCCACAGTGAAATAGCTGTCGAAAGCTATATGAAATCTCTGGAGATTAATCAGGATAATTTATCCACACATACAGGCCTGGCTTTTGCCCTTCAGCTTAACGGTCAATTTGACAGAGCTCTTACGGAGTATAAAACTATAATTTCAAGACATCCTGATAGTGCAATAGTTTATTATCATATGGGTACCATAGAAAGAATAGAGGGAAACTTTGATAATGCCATAGAATATTATACAAAAGCCATATCTCTGGAACGGAATATTGCTCTCCATCATGCAGCTCTTGGACTTACCTGTCTTGATAAATGGATAAAGAAGCAGAAAAGTGATAAAAACCTGTTACTCCTTTCCCAGGACAGTATCAATCTGGCTCTGAAGCTTGATACTTCTCTGCTTCCTGCCAGGCTTGGCCTCGGTATAATCTCTATTGAAAGGGATAATATCCCTGAAGGAATAAGGCATTTTGAAGCAATTCTGAGGATTTCTCCCGATTATTTCCCTGCAAAAGCAAAACTATATGAAGCATTTCTTGCTCTGGCAGAAAAACATTTTTCACAGGGTAAGCCTGAGTCTGCTATTGAAGCAGCAGAGAAAGCTCTGGAACTCAATCCCGACGAAGATATGGAGACTGAAGGGGATTTTACCTGTGTTCTTAAAGGAGCAAGAGACCATCTGATCAATTACTGTGAAAAAACAGGCGATCAGCTTTATAAAAAAGGTATGGTAAGTAAATCACTTGAATATTATGAAAAAATACTTGAATTACAGCCTTATAATTCTGTAATACATTTCAAGATCGGTACTATCTGTGCCATAAAAAAAGATTTTCCCGTGGCAGAAAAACATTATAAAGAGGCTCTGGCTGTGAAGCCTGATTTTGATGACGCATGGTTTAACCTGGCTCTTCTTTATAAAAATAACGGCAATAACACCGGAGCTATTGAGTGTTTTCAAAGATATTTAAACATATCTCCGTCAGGTATTCATGCCGGTGAATGCAGAGAATATATAAGAGAGAGTCTTCCTGAACAGAGAAAAATAGAAGAACATCATGTTCATCCTCGTGAGAAACATATAGAACCTGTAGAAGCTTTAATAAAGAAATCTGTTCCTGAGATTATTCCTTGCGAATATCGTGAAAAAAGCAGGATTTCTACCTATGTGGTTCATTACGGCCCTTTATCTTCAGGGGAAGAAGATCTCCGTCTTATGGGAGATGTTTCAGGAAAGAAGATTTTAGATCTTGGCTGTAGAGAAGGGCATAATTCCATAGCTCTTGCACGGCAGGGAGCCAGGGTAACAGCTCTGGAGCTGTCAGAAGAGCGACTTGCTTTTGCGGCAAAACTTGCCAGAGAAGCCGGTGTAACCGTGAAATTTGTCTGTGATAATATTGAAAAATTTGTTTCTCTGGAGGGACAGAAGTTTGATATAGTTTTATCTTCTTTTACTCTATCCTCTATAGAAAACATATCAGGAGTATTTATTAATGTGAGAAGAGTTATTAAAGACGGCGGCCTCTTTGTTTTTTCTATG
>DAIOEN010000191.1:0-14076 GCA_036746235.1 Vulcanimicrobiota bacterium
AAATTTGATTTTTAGATAAATTCCCGCTCTCCCTGAAAACCTTTCTGGTAAGCCATTCCGGCATTGGCGTAAACAAATAATCAATAGAATACCCTAAAGACATAACAAAAAACCTCCTGAAACTTGATTTTCCTCTCAGAAGGTGCTATACTCTCTTTAACTGAAGGAGTGCCCTCTGAGAGGGGGGTGCTTATCATTTTAAGCCCCTTTTTCATATTTGCTGAACATTTTCTATCCATGAAATTCTATATTACCTGAAAAGATTCCTTCATGAAACCTGCTACAGGAGATAAATTTATATTGTAAACCCCGGTAACCTGTGATAATATTTACCTATTCTTACTATATAGGAGATTTAACATGAGCAGTAAAAAGCATGGCAAAGAACCGGGAAAACGGCAAAATGAAACACCAAACTGGCAGCCCTTAAGCATGATACCAACGATTGCATCAATTATTGATGAAGAAGTAGAGAATTTTGAAGATCTTTACAAAATGCTAGGAGAAGCCATGGAAAAGCCCCATGTAATGGATGACATGACATTGGATCGTGCCATAAGCAACCACAGAAAATACCTGGAAGGGGCATGGGTTTACGATGAACAGCTTACCCGGTGGAAGAAAGAGAATCCCACCGGCGATCAGAGCCGGGAGATAGAGCGACTGACCGGACAGATGTTGAAATACCGGAAGATGTGTGAGGAAATCATCGCAGTGTCAGAGGAAGTCAAGAAAGGTACAATTAACAGGATTCTTGAGATGAGTGATGAGGAAGTGGCAATAGCCGTGCTGACCGGGAAACTCAAAATGCCTTAAACTTGTAAGGAAAATGCCTATCCTATTTTTTTATGTAAAAATTGATATAAATCACATTAAATAAAAATACGGCTATAGCAATTAAAACAGGAACATCTATAACACTGTGAGAAACAGGACCATCATTACCTTTATTCTTCCAGCAATAATAAATACATGCAATAACAAATACAGCTATAATAGAAATCATCTGATATAGAGCATAATATAAAGCTTCTACTGTATTCCCAAGTATAATACGGCCTATGAAAAAAAAGGGGGAAAGTAGAATTAATATAATTAACGGTATTGCTATTACGGCAATTAACACTCTTATAGATAATATAACATATTTCTTCATACATACCTGGTCAGAAAAATCTATTCAAATCTTCAGATAAACTATATAAATCTATGGATAGATTTTTCTGTAATTCGCTCTCCGATTGACTGATAACAGTATCTGGAGTCATGGTTGAGCCAGTCATCATGTCAAGACTACCCACAACCGTAGAACATCTTGCAAGGAGTATCTCTTTAACCTTCTTATAAGGGGTGTAAATAGTGATTTCTTTATCGTCTTTCCTGGCTAAGACATTCCTTCCTGCGTTGTAATCTGCATGTACAACCCTGTCACAGTGAGGACAGTAAAATCTGTCGCCTCTGCGAACACCAAAATATCCGCAAAAACTACAGATTTGTGATGTATATGCTGGATTTACAACTGCTGACTTTATATCGTTAAGACTGAATTTATATTCTAATCTCTCCTGTATATATCCTTTTACCCATCTTGATAATTGTCTCTTTATTTTCTTTGGTAATTTTTCTCTCCAGTTTATAAAATTTAAATTCTCTAATACAACATCAGATGGTTTTTCTTTTTTTATAAATTTCCCTGCTTCATTATTTATATAACTTTCAAGCCTGGCACGGGATGTCTCTTTTTTTCTCCGGTATTTCCTGTTCCCAAGATTATATTTAATTATCCTTTTGGCTTTTCTTATATGTCCTTTTTCCAGATTCTTTTTTACCAGTGATCTTAATTTATTTCTTTTCCGGTTTATCTTATTAAGTCTCTCTGTTTCTTCTGACAGGAAACTGTTCAGTTTTTCTCCGTAAAAAGTTCCTTCACTTGTGGCTATTAAACAGCTGTATCCCTTATCTATTCCGATTGTTTTTTCTTCTTCACTGATTTTGTTTATTTTTGCTTTTACACACTTATGAATTTCTATTCTTTCCTTTGATTTTATCACTATTCTTAAATTGCCTTTAAATATTCTGTCATCAGTCACTTTTAATTTTATTCTTTTACCTCTTTTTAGACCCTGAATAGATAAAACATTTTGACCTTCTTCCTGTTCATATCTATACATACTGCTGTCTATCTCAAAGCTTCCTGCCTTCCTTGATACAGGATTTCTTCCTTTATGTTTTCTTACATATCTCTTTATAAGGTTATGAACATAGGTCTCTCTTATTTTTAAATCTTTTATCTTTTTCGGTTTCTTAAAGTCTTTACCTGTTAGAAGAGAATTAAGTAAAGAATCTGCTTTCAGTATGTAGTATATATAAAATCTTTCATCTTTTTCTAAATTGCTATTACCATATACTGCTTTTTTGATTTTATTTTTACAGTTAGACCACTGACTTTTTATAATTCCTACAGCACTATCAAGAGCACTTTTCCAGTATCTGTCAGGTAAACCCCAGGCTCTTGCAAAACCACTTTTAACCCATTTATCTCTTATCTTATTTTTGTGGTTTTTTAGATAAGATAATCCTTTTATACTCTCATATAGGTTTTTGTAACTGAACTAGTGATTGTAATCGATATATGACCCGAATTTTCCATGTTTTTATAGATAAACGAATCTGAAATAGTGATTATAATCGACCCCTGAGCTCCCAAATTACCGGGCACGATCGTGTAATATATAATCAGTTTCATAATAATAATCCATGATGAGTTTTAAGTTAAATACTGTTTTGTTTGTTTTGCAACATGTGTTGTTTGAAAACATACAATTAATCTTTTCTTCATAACCCTCTAATTTTTTATATAAAAAAATCTTTTCCCTGTCATATCTTACTTTTTACTATAAAAAAACCTGATGGCATTACAAATGCATATATATTAATCAGAATAAAAAAAGGAGGTACAGATTATGATAAAGCATAAGATAATCACAATAGCAGGAATAATTCTGCTGACTCTGAGTGTTTTCTCATATATGGCGGCACCTGTTCTGGCTGCAGTGGGATGCACTCTTACCAATCCTGACAGGGATATCAGAAACCTTTTCCCTTCTTCTACCGGCTATAAAACCCATTTTAAAACCATCAGAAAACTTGGCGGAGAAACCATGATGGCCGAGGTCGAAAAAAGACTGGGTGATAAACTGGAAGAGCAATATGAGAATATGGATATAGATCATGTTTATTATCAGGTGTTCAAGGGAAAAGAGACAATAGGTTATGTGTTCGGCGTAAATCAGACAGGTGAATATGGATTATTACAGCTTATTCTGGCAACAGATACTAATGGTAAAATACTGAACTTCTATTATCAGAGATTTCGTTCTCCCAATGTGGATGCTTTCAAAGATACGAAATTTACCGGCAATTTTACAGGAAGAACCCTTGCAGATTTTTATGCACACAGTGCTTATAAGGGAACAGATAAAGATCCTATGGGACGTATAAAAGATCCCACAGGAAGTAATGATCCGGATTTCCCGCGTACAATAAGAGGTTTAAAATTAAATCTTATTTTATTTGATACCTTCTGGCTTAATAAGAAATATGATCCCTATTTTGTGAAATCAGTTCTGTAAACAAGGAGGCGATTTTATGAGAAATATATTAATAATAGCAACAGGAATATTGGTGATAATATTTATCTCTGTGTTCATAGCAGGGTGCGGGGAAAAAAGTAAGGCTTACGGGCAGAGCATTTCTGACAGCTCTGTAATAACAATAAAAGAACTTCAGGATAAGAAAAAAGATTATTCCGGTAAGATAGTAAAAATAAAGGGTAAAATTAACGATGTCTGCCAGGATATGGGCTGCTGGTTCAATGTAAATGACGGTACAGGCATGATGTATGTGGATCTTGAGATGGGAAGGAATTTTACTATCCCGAAAAACACGGCAAATCAGCCTGTAACGGTTGAAGGTAAACTGAAATATGATAAAGGCTCTCTTTCAATCACAGGCTCGGGAGTAAAAATAGGTGAATAAAAATGTTAGATAATAAAAGGAGTGATAATAATGTTTAATCAAGTAAAAAAATCAATGTCTTTTGTGAATGTAATAATGGTAATAATGGTGGTGGTTTTAGCAGCTATGGCAGTAACAGGTTTCTATGAGAAAGCCAGTGCAGGCAATAATCAGATAGGTGCTAATTGCTGCGGCGGCGGTAATAATCAAAATAGCAGCGGCGGACGTTCTACTGCTCATAATAACGGCAGCAGTTACGGCAAGGCAATTTCCAGTAATCCTGCAGTAACAATAAAAGAACTACAATCAAATAAAAATAAATATCTGGGTAAGACTGTAAAAATAGAAGGTACAATTACAGAAGTATGTCAGCAGATGGGCTGCTGGTTTTATGTAAATGACGGCACAGGCACAATATATGTGGATCTGGGTATGAAAGGTAATTTTACCATACCGAAAAACAGTGCAAAGTCCCATGTAATAGTGGAAGGTACATTGAAAGGTGATAATGGAACCCTTTCAATCATGGGGGCAGGAGTTAAAATAGGTGAATATTAAAAAAGGAGTGATGATAATGTTTAAGTTATTTAAAAAATTAAACTGTGTAATGTTAATAATGATGATGGTGTTAATAAGTCTGGCAGTAACAGGTATCTACGAAAAAGCTGTAGCAGGGAATACTCAGGTAATAGAAAAGGCATATTATGAAGACTATAGTGCAGGTGGAGACGGTGAGAGAATTTCTGAGAAACCTGTTATTACTATAAATGAACTTCAGAAGAATAAAGATAAATATGTGGGTAAAACCGTAAAAATAGAAGGCACCATTAAGGATGTATGTCAGCAGATGGGTTGCTGGTTTTATGTAGATGATGGCACAGGCACTGTATATGTAAATCTCGGAATGAGGGGTTACTTTATTCCCGATGATGGAACCGGTTCTATATATGTGGATCTTTCCATGGGTAAATACATGACCATACCGAGAGACAGTGCAAAATCTCATGTAATATTGGAAGGAATAGTTAAAGAAGAATATGAACAACTCTCTATTAATGGTCAGAGAGTTCAGATAATCAGTAATAAATAAGGAAGTGATATTAATGAAGTTCGTTATAATAGCTTTCAAACAGTTACAGAGACAAAAAGTACGTTCACTGCTTACCATAGCAGGTGTTGCGGTGGCAGTGGCAGTTCTGATAAGCCTGATGGGGTTTAACAGAGGCTACCAGAAAGCACTTAACAATGATGTTGAGAAACTCGGTTATCAGGTGTTGATAACGGCAAAGGGCTGTCCTTATGAAGCGGCAACTCTTATGTTAAAAGGAGGCGGCGGACTTAAATATATGGATCAGGATGTATATGACAAAATAGTGGGAGACTCCAGGATAGATAAGATAACTCCGCATTTAATACAGTCTGTTTACGATCCGGAAAGAAATGACGGCCAGGGCGGAATAGCAATGTTTGTAGGAATTGACTGGAAAAGCTGGCAGGCTCTTAAACCGTGGATGAAGTTTCAGAAACCTGCAAATAAGGCTGCCGATAGTCCATGGTTCAGTTCCGAAGATGCAGATGAAATAGTAATGGGATATGAAGCGGCAGAATTTGAACAGAGAGCGGTAGGAGATAAGTTTTATATACCGGGAATCAATAAAGTCGTAAAAGTCGTGGGAATACTTGACAGGACGGGAACACAGGACGATGGTGCCATATATGCACCGCTTAAAACAGTGCAGAGGCTTTTTCCCGATGTGGCGGGAAAACTTACGGGAATAGGCATAAAATTAAAGCATGTAGAAGAACTGCCGGAATTTGAAGATACCTATTATAAGATACCAGAGATACAGGTAGTGAGTATGACCCAGGTAAAGGGAACTATAATAAATCTCATAACCACTGCAAAGGTTCTTATAATGTCGGTTGCTGCCATAGCCATAATAGTGGCCATAATAGGTGTTATTAACACCATACTTATGTCTGTATTCGAAAGGACCCAGGAGATAGGGATTATGAAAGCTATAGGAGCTTCAAAACTGGATATATTCAGGTTTATATGGATTGAGACTATAATAATCTGTGCACTCGGTGGAGTTTTCGGAAGTATTATAGCCATAGTCGGAGGAAGCGGCGTGGAGTTTCTCGTAAAGAAGGTCCTGCCATATGCACCGAACGGCCATCTTGTAACAATAGGTCCTGACCTTGTAGGCTTAAGTTTCCTCTCTGCCATTATACTTGGCATAATAGCAGGGCTCTATCCTGCCTTCAGGGCTGCTTCAATGAGACCTATTGAAGCCATAAGGAGCGGAGAATAATGTTTATGGGATTATGGTGCATAATATGCCATAGCCCGGAAATAGAAAATCAGGAGGTGGAAATATGATTACAGTAACTGAAACAGAGGTTTTAAATATGAATAAAAAAGATACCGGGAAAAATGTTGTCATAAAGGCCGATAAATTAAGAAAAATCTATAAATTGCCTTCAGAAGAAATTGCTGCTCTGAAAGGAATAGACCTGGAGATAAAAGAAGGTGAATTTGTTACTCTTATGGGACCTTCCGGTTCCGGGAAATCTACTCTGTTTAATCTTATAGGCTGTCTTGACAGTGTTACAGACGGTTCTTTATATGTAATGGATTATGAAGTATCAAAAATGAAGGAAGAAGAGCTTCCTTCTGTGAGAAGAGGAAATATTGGGTTTGTCTTTCAGGAATTTTTCCTGATTCCTACTCTGACTGCTCTGGAGAATGTAGAAATGCCTTATGTATTTTCTCCGGAAAAGGGTAACAGGACAAAAGCCCTGGCATTACTCGATCTTGTAGGACTTTCCCATAGAGTCAATCATTTACCTAAAGAGATGAGCGGAGGAGAGATGCAGAGAGTTGCCATAGCGAGAGCCCTTGCCTGTAATCCTAAAATACTCCTTGCAGACGAACCGACAAGAAACCTGGATACAAAGAATGCAAGAGCCATATTTAAACTTTTCAGAGAACTCTGTAAGGAGAAAGGTTTAACCGTTGTAGTGGCAACTCATAATGTTGCTCTTGCCTGTGAGGCAGACAGGGTCATACAACTGAAAAACGGTCTTATAGATGAAAGGGGAGAGAAGAGCAATCTGCCTCAGATACATGGAGGGAGAGAGCCTGAAGACAGTCCTGAAAGCAGCAGAGAAGACAGGATAATTACAGCTCATGAACTCAAAAAGAATTATCGAAGAGGCAGCGAAACTGTAAAAGCTCTTAACGGTGTTGATTTCAGCATATCTCCCGGAGAGATAGTATCTATAGTGGGCCCGTCAGGTTCGGGGAAAACTACGTTGATGAACCTGATAAGCTGTATGGATACTGCCACATCGGGGGAATTAAGAATAGGAGATACTGATGTAACTCCCCTGGGAGAAAACAGATTGATAAATATAAGAAGGGATAGCATAGGGTTTGTATTTCAGGGTTTTCATCTTATACCGACCCTTACTGTAAGGGAAAATATGGAACTGCCTTTACTGTTTTCCAGAAAAAAGATTGACAGGGAGAAAATTATCAATCTTCTTGATATGGTAGGGCTTAAGGATAAAGAGAACAAATATCCGTTTATGCTCAGCGGAGGAGAACAGCAGAGAGTTGCCATAGCAAGAGCTATGATAAATGACCCGAAGGTTTTACTTGCCGATGAACCTACCGGTAAGCTGGATATAAAGCTGAGAAATGAAATTATGAATATATTCAGGAAACTGGCAAAAGAAAAGAATGTGGCCGTATTTATAGCGACCCATGATCTGGAACTGGCAGCGCTGACAGACAGGGTGATACACTTCCAGGACGGACAGGTAATCCCTAAAAGTCAGTCAACACTTTATTTAAATTAAGGAGGTGATCTTTGTGAAAAAGACTTGTATGATCTTAATAGCTTTACTGATAATTTTTATTGTTCAATCAATGAGTTACGCTAAAGGAGATACCATATGTACCATATGTAAAGTAAATGACATGTCTAAAGAAATGTCCGGAGAAGATGGTATATCTAAAGAGGATATAATAGCTCTTTCTAAAGCAGGAGCAAGGGATGAAGTTATAATTATGCACATTAAAATTCGTTGCTGTGCTCTTCTGGAAATAACAGATATGAAAGAACTGGCAGATGCCGGGGTCAGCGAGAAAGTAATGGATTTTATAATAGATTATCAGGGAAAAATGCCGGGTTATTGTGAACATTCGGATAAATACAGGCAATTACAGGAACTTAGAGAAGACTTAAAAATGAAATTTAAAAACGAAGATAAAGATAATAAAAATAGTTACTGAAAACAATAGATAATATTTTTCCGAAATTACAGATTTTTCAGTTGAAAGGCCGGTTTTATATTACTGAAGTGAGCATAAATAATACATATATGCTCTCGTGACGCATAACGCGCACTGTCATTAAGTTAAGGATTTTTGTCATTCCCGCGTATGCGGGAATCCAGAGAGATACAAAATGGATTCCCGCTTTCGCGGGAATGACATGAGACTTTTTTCTTATCTTAATGCCATTGCGCATAACGCGTTACGCGCAATGGCATTAAGATAAGAAAATGACGTTTTATTTCCCTCCCTTGAGGGAGGGACTAAGGGAGGGTGTCTTTCAAAGGTATATTAATAAATATAGAAGATGATAAGTATAGCCATAAAAAACACCCTCTCCTTAATCCTCTCCCTCAAGGGAGAGGAAACAAGAAGCAAATTTCTTACCCGGGAATAGAATGAATCCTTAACTTAATGCCATTGCGCGTTACGCGTCACGAGAGGAAAACTTTTATTACATGCTTATGCTCAGGTCAGTATGAAGAACTATTAAAGAATTATGAAATACAAAAAGTCATAAATTCAGTCTTATGTTTTTCTCTGGAAAATATCCCTCTGTAAGAGATACTGAAACGAACCATTGAGCTTATTCTTTCAATGCTTTCTGGTAGCTATGGTAGGAGATGGTATAAACGATGCTCCTGCACTGGCACAGGCAGACGTAGGGATTGCCATGGTACAGGTAATGACATTGCGAGTGTAAGTGTGATAACTAATAGTTTGCGTTTACAAAAAATTACATTATAATAGAATAATAAGGAGGGGGCTATTATGGTTAATATCAAAACCGGAAAAAACATTTTTGTGAATGTAATGTTGATATTTTTTATAAGTCTGATGTTTTTTAGGCCTGCTTCAGGAGAAAATACCATAAAAGAAGAGAAATCCCCTTCCGAAGGCACAGATACCATAGAAGAAAAAACTGCTCCGGAAGATAATGCTTTAATATACGGAGAATTTTATTTTCTTCAGACTGTGAGCACGGGAGAGGATAATTTTAACACATTGGATTCTATCGGTTTCGAGGCATATAAGAAATTTGCCGGAGAAACAGGAGACTGGGGGGAAGGTGACATACAATTCCGTATGACCTATTCGCCATTGAAAAATATGATTGTTACGCCTATGCCTGCCAATTTCCCTGCCATAGGTCAGCCAATACTCCATAATGCCTTTATAAATCTTAAAGGTAATATGGGACGAAGCAATGTAAAAATAGGGCATTTTGATGTTCCTTTCGGGGTGGAGCCAGATATAGATACACATCCCACCCTTCTGCAGAGCCTTCATATGTATAATTTCGGTTATGTAAAGGACTGGGGCATATCTTTAAACGGGCAACTGGAAGATGTGGATTATGAAGCAGGGGTTTTTACCGGTACAGGTACTGATTTTGTCCTGGATCGCGGTGCATGGCTCGTGAGCGGAAGGATTACCAATCCGACGGAAAATGATTTCCGGTGGGGAGTATCTGCGGCAGGCGGCAGGACTTTGAGAGAAGACGGCATGATATACAGCATGTGGAGAGCCGGCTTTGATACGGAGTATTTTTATTCCCAGTGGACCTTTAAAGGAGAAGTTTACGGAGGGCAGACAGAAGGCAGTCCTTCTTACGGGGTGTGGGGAGAGGCAGATTATATGTTTCCGGGCCAGAAGCTGGAACTGGAATTACAGTTTCAGCGCAGTTCCATCAATACCGATATGGAGGACAGTGATACTACGGCACTGATTGCAGGACTTACATACAGATTGTCCGAATCCTGGGCTTTTCGAACCGCTTACAGTCATTATTTCAATCTGCCGGGAGCAGGCTCTACGGATCAGGTGGGATTTCAACTTTATTTTTACGGCAAAAGTATTGAAGATTCAGATAATGAAGATAATAGTTCGGATAATTAATATAGGGTGAATAGTGAAGGGTGAAGAGATTCCATTCGATATTAATTCTCAGGTCAGATATGACCAATTCGGTCACAATGAAGTATGATAATCTGTTCCTCCCGTCACGCGTCACGAGAGCATATAAGTTATGACATACACTATAATAAAACTATAGAGATTTGAGGGATTGCTATGAAAAAAAGTAAAAAAATTCTGGTTATAGACGATGATCAGAGTCTATGCAGGGTCATCTCATTCTATCTGTCAGAAGAAGGTTATGAAGTAAAATTATGTCATGAAGGAAACACCGGCATAGAAATATTTAAAAAATTTGAACCTGATCTGCTTATATGCGATATAAAACTTCCGGGAAAAGACGGGTTTTCCATACTGGAAATAGTTATGAAAGAGAGGCCTGACTGTCCCGTAATCATGATAACCGCCCACGGCACGGTTGAAGATGCGGTTAAAGCCATGAAAAACGGTGCCTGTGACTATATATTAAAACCTTTCAACAAAGACGATCTGAAAATAACAGTAGATAAAGCAATCAGAATGTCCGAACTCGTTTCGGAGAATACATATCTCAGAAAAGAACTGGAAGAAAAGTATAGTTTTGAAAATATAGCGGGAAAAAGTCCTGAAATGTTAAAAATTTTCCGTATGATTTCACAGGTCTGTTCTACAGACTCAAATATTCTTATCCTGGGTGAAAGTGGTACAGGAAAAGAACTTGTGGCAAGGGCCATACATTATAACAGCCCCAGGAAAAAACATCCCTTTATAGCAATAAATGCATCGGCCATACCGGATAATCTTATAGAAAGTGAACTTTTCGGCCATAAAAAAGGAGCTTTTACGGGAGCAGCAGGTGATAAAAAAGGTAAATTCCAGCTTGCCCATGAAGGAACAATTTTCCTGGATGAAATAGGTGATATGAAACAGGAACTTCAGGTTAAACTTTTAAGAGTAATACAGGAAAAGGAAATAGATATAGTGGGAGGCACCATGCCTGTAAAAATAGATGTAAGATTGATTGCGGCAACAAATAAAAATCTCGAAGAAGAAGTAAAAGAAGGGAAATTCAGAGAGGATCTCTTTTATCGGCTCAATGTAATTGCAATAGAACTTCCACCTTTAAGGGCAAGGAAAAGCGATTTGCCTTTCCTTGTACAGTTCCTTATAAAAAAATATGCTCCTCATGGCAAAATTACAGGGGTAACAAAAGAAGTTATGGAGATATTCGAAAAATATTACTGGCCGGGAAATGTGAGGGAGCTTGAAAATGTTATAGAAAGAGGTATAGTGTTATCTGAAGGCAGTTTAATAGATAAAGACTGTCTTCCGGGCAAAATGCTTGATTCTCTTGAAAAAATAAAAAAGATACATATAGACTGGCCTGAAGAAGGAATATCTCTTGAGGAACTGGAGAAAGATCTTATAAAACAGGCCCTTCTCAGGGCAAATAACAATCAGACAAGGGCGGCAGAACTTCTTTCCATAACCAGAAGTGCCCTGATTTACAGAATGGAAAAACACGGGTTGAAATAATGTTAAGAAATAGAAAGAAAGATATCATTATTATAATATGTTCATGGCTTATTATCACAGGTCTTCATTTTTTTACCCCTGTCCATCATATGCTTTTTCCTGTCCATGAAATTTATCGCCAGCTTTATTACATACCTGTTATATACGGAGCTTTTACTTTCGGAATTAAAGGCGGTCTTATTACATCTCTGTCGGTTGGCATAATATATTTCATACATATTACATGTCAGTGGAAGCTGGCAGAGGGAGAGTATATCAATCAATTCCTCGAAATAATATTGTTTATAATCATAGGCTTTATTACAGGCATACTGGTGGAAAATTTAAAAAAGGAACAGAACCTCTATAAAGAAACGTCTGAGAAATTAAAAATCAGTATTGAAGAATTGAAAAATTACCAGGAACAGCTTATATTTTCCGAAAGGATGAGGAGTCTCGGCGAACTTGCCGCAGGTCTTGCCCATGAAATAAAAAATCCTCTCAGTTCCATAAAAAGCTCTGTTGAAGTAATCGGAACTGCTGTTAATAAAGACTCGCCGCAGGGCGAATTCCTGGACATACTATCGAATGAAACGGAAAGATTAAATAAAATAGTGACTTCATTTCTGTCTTTTGCAAAACCGGCAAAGCCGGAACTTCTGCCATGTAAAGTAGAAGAAATTCTTGAACCTGTAATAAAACTTATAGAGCCACAGCTTAAACAGAACAGAGTTTCTGTTTTGAAAGAAATAGAAGAAAATCTGCCGGAAATTTATGGTGATGCCCAGCAGTTACAGCAGGTTTTTCTGAATTTATCCTTGAATGCAATCCAGGCTATGCCTGAAGGAGGAAATCTCTCTGTTAAAGTTAAGAATTTTGAAAAATATATAAAAATTGATTTCCAGGATACAGGTACCGGTATATCGGACGAAAATCTTGAAAAGCTTTTTATACCTTTTTTCAGCACAAAGAAAGAAGGTAATGGTCTGGGACTTGCCATATCATACAGAATAATTGAAAACCACAGTGGAGAAATTGCCGTAAAAAGCGAATTAAACAGGGGGAGCTGTTTTTCTATTCATTTGCCGACAGAAAAGAGGATAATATGAAAAAATATTTAATCTTATTTTTATTTTTACTTCTATGTTTCTCTATTGCCGGTTTCGGAGGATATTTTACATCCACTTCCGTGACTACCTGGTATGTAACATTAAAAAAACCTTTGTGGAATCCGCCTGCATGGCTATTCGGGCCAGTATGGACTCTTCTTTATATATTCATAGCAGTATCGGGATGGCTTGTATGGATGAAGGGAGTCAGTAAACCTGTCAGGGTTGTTTTGATTGTTTATTTTATTCAGATTTTCTTTAATGCCATATGGAGTCCTGTTTTTTTCGGTTTCCATAATCCGTTCCTTGCTTTTATCGTTATATGTTTTCTCTGGGTTTCCATCGGAATTTATCTATACCTTTCATGGAGTATTTCTTTGCCGGCATCTATTTTATTTATCCCTTACTGGGCGTGGGTAACATTTGCATCTATATTAAATTTTACCATATGGCGTTTAAATATCTGACCTGTAAGTTTTGACGCCACCAGGTTTATATAGAATTTGACCGGAATGTAAAGTATTATTGTGATTATCTGCCCTATTACAGGTATCATATTGAGTAATAATGAAATTACAGTCCATAGAATACTCAGAAAAAGCGGAATAAGTATTACAGGAATGTACGGGCGGAAATACTTTAATATGTTGGGTATTTCGGGGGAAACAGGGTAAATGTTTCTTAGTTAAATTCTCATATATAGTGAGATAAAGTCATTTTTGCCCAAAATATTTCTCAGTTTCTAAAATGGTTCTCTCAGCTTCCTACTTTTAATAAAACTCGAAACAGTCATCCTATTGACATTTAAAATTCTTCCGATGGCACATACGGATACCCTATTTTTAAGTAAATCTTTTATAATTTCTTCTTTCCCTGTAAGTTTTGTCTTTTTAGATAAGCTTCCTTTAGGTCTTCCCAGTTTCTTTCCTTCCGCTTTCTTCCTTGCTAATGCTTCTTTAGTTCTCTGGCTGATCATCTGTCTTTCAATTTCCGCAGCCAGGCTAAATGCAAAGGCTAAAATTTTAGAATTTATATTGTTACCGAGTTCATATCTTTCCTTTACAGTATAGACCTTTACATCCTTTTTCATAAGTAGATGTAAAATGCTCATGACCTCCATTAAGCTTCTACCAATCCTGCTAATTTCAGAACAAATAAGAATATCATCAGAGGAAAGTTCTTTTAAAAGTTCTC